>NZ_DQDX01000128.1:0-1711 GCF_003525665.1 Flavobacterium sp. | reverse complement strand
AATCTGAAATCTGAAATCTGAACACATGGAAACAGTTTTTTCATTAGACGAAATCAATGAGGTTGCTCAAAAAATCCTATCCCAAAATCCAAAAAAAGTAATCCTTTTTAACGGAAATATGGGTGTTGGTAAAACCACTTTAATCAAATCATTGGCTAAAAATTTAGGTGTAAATGATGCAACTAGCAGTCCAACCTTTTCTTTAGTTAATGAATATCAAATCGCTAATAATCAATATATTTATCATTTTGACGTATATCGATTAAAAAATGAAACCGAAGCATTAGATATGGGAATTGACGAATACTTATATTCAGGAAATTGGTGTTTTATCGAATGGGCCGAAAATATTCCAAATTTAATCCCAGACGAACATTCTATCATAACTATAGAACAACTTCTTGACGGCAAAAGACATTTGACTTTAAAATAGCTTTTAAAATTCGCGATTCGTAATTTCAAATTCGTAATTTTTATGTAACTTGCTCCAATATTCATTTGTAACTATGTCACTTACACCTTTTACAAAACAACAGCTACTTCCACAAGAAGAAAAATTGGAAATTGCACGTCATAAAAGCGAACTTTTCATTGGAATCCCTAAAGAAACCAGTTACCAAGAACGCAGAATATGTCTAACTCCAGACGCTGTACATTCATTAACAGCGCACGGTCACAGAATATTAATAGAATCTGGTGCAGGTGAAAGTTCAAGCTATTCCGATAAAGAATACAGCGATGCTGGCGCAGAAATTACCAGCGATACCAACAAGGTTTTATCGTGTCCAATGCTTCTAAAAGTAGAACCATTGACTATGGCAGAAATCGAATTGGTGAATCCAAATACTATAGTTATTTCCGCTATTCAGCTCAAAACCAGAAAGAAAGAATACTTCGAAAAATTATCCAAAAAGAAAATCACTGCTCTCGCATTCGAATACATTAAAGACGAAGATGGCTCCTATCCTGCCGTGAAATCGTTAAGTGAAATCGCAGGAACAGCTTCCATCCTAGTCGCAGCCGAACTAATGATCAATAACCAATTTGGTAAAGGATTATTATTTGGAAATATAACTGGCGTTCCTCCTACTGATGTTGTAATAATTGGCGCTGGAACTGTAGGCGAATTTGCAGCAAAAACAGCATTAGGTCTTGGTGCAAACGTAAAAATATTCGACAATTCAATTACAAAATTACGTCGTTTACAAAACAATTTAAACCAGCGCGTTTTTACTTCAACCATCCAACCCAAAGCATTATTAAAAGCACTTCGTCGTTGCGATGTGGCTATTGGCGCAATGCGAGGCAAAGAACGTTGCCCAATTGTAGTCACAGAAACTATGGTTGAACACATGAAAAAAGGTGCCGTAATTGTTGATGTCAGCATTGATACAGGTGGATGTTTTGAAACTTCCGAGGTAACAACTCACGAGAAACCAACGTTCATAAAAAACAATATTATTCATTATTGTGTGCCCAATATTCCGTCGCGCTATTCCAAAACCGCGTCGTTGTCCATCAGCAACATCATCACTCCTTACCTATTGCAAATTGCCGAAGATGGTGGAATTGAAAGTTCCATTCGTTGCAACAAAGGATTAAAAAACGGAGTCTATCTTTATCACGGAATCCTAACAAACAAAGCAATTGGCGACTGGTTTAACTTGCCAGACAGCGATATTAATCTAATTGTTTTTTAGGAGCGAATCGT
>NZ_DQDX01000208.1:1039-3294 GCF_003525665.1 Flavobacterium sp. | reverse complement strand
ATTTAAGAAATTGGAATAATTTAAAAAATTTCTTTGATTTTTTTGATTTCTCTAATCTGTTTCAAATTTTATTTGGTTTGTGGGCACGGATTGCAAAGTTGCTTTATCTTGGTTGTTCTACTGATTAAAAAAGTTGGATTTAAGATTTTGAATGCACTCAAATTAAAATTCAATGAAATAAATTATTGAAAAATCACTGGCTTTGAAGACTTTGGAATTTTTACGATATGGAAGGGCTGGGCTATATTTGCGTTAAATCCATTTGTTAGATATTGAATAGTTACAAGTCTTTGTGTTTGATTTTCAA
Organism: Flavobacterium sp.; assembly: GCF_003525665.1. GTDB lineage: Bacteria > Bacteroidota > Bacteroidia > Flavobacteriales > Flavobacteriaceae > Flavobacterium. Next base: position 2,987 of record NZ_DQDX01000208.1, on the reverse strand, counting down.
CAATATTGGTAATATCCACTGATGAACCGCTATTTGAAATTGGATTTCTAAATGCGGCAACAATATCATAGTTATTGAAATTAATATTAGTTTCTGTAAAACCATTAGATACATTATTTACTTCATTCATTGATAATAGTAATGAATCCCATTGTAATTGGTTTGTAATCAATACGTTTTGCAATGGAGTGCTTGGGTTTGAAATACTACTTTTACCAATTAAAGTTGGTGTTATTGGAGTTTCAATGTCTGTAGTTTTTGAATTATCATCATCAGTATTACTACAACTTAAAGAAATAAAAATAACTAAACTTAAAAGTAATGTTTTCATGATGTTTAATTTTAAAAGATTAATAAAAATAACTACGCCGTTAGTTCGGATTGAAAATTCTTCCTATCTGGGCTCATTTAGTTGCGCATTCAATTTATAAACTAAAAACAGTTTGTCACCACGCTGCAGTTATATCCGTAAAGTTGTATGTCCGACATAATTTCTGATTGTTCTATTGCATCACAGCAAATACTAGTAAGTGAAGGACATTGGTAAATGGAAATTCCCTGCGGTGCAGCGCTTCCATTTTTTACTACCATTGAGGTAAGGTTTGGATTGAAATCGATATTGAAATAATTCATTGCCACACAATCCCTGAAATCAACAGAAACTAATTTGTTACTGCTGCAAGTGACATAAACCAAATTTGTTAGGCCAGTAAAATCTAAATTGACCAACTTATTAATATCACAATTTATATAATTGAGCGTTGTACAACCTGTAAGCTTAAGATCGGTAAGTTCATTCTGTCCGCATTCCACATCCCAAAGGCCTGTACATCCTGAAACATCTAGTGAAATCAGTTTGTTTGTGGAGCAATTTACATTTAAAAGCTGTTTGAGTCCATGAAGGTCAAGATGAGTAAGGTTATTATCCTGAGCGATCAACTGACGAAGACCAGAAATATGACGAACTTCCAATTCAGAAATATCATTTTGGTTAACGTGAAGTACTTCAAGTTTAGTTGCACCTTCAATATTCAAGTCTGTGATTTGATTGGATTGGCAATAAAGCGTTTTTAATGAACCAAGCGATTTTACACTAAGTGTCTGTAAGTTATTATCATCACAAAACAAATATTCCAAATGAGATAGACCTGTTACCTTAAGTGATGGTATGTTGTTATTAGTTAACGATACATATTTAAGACGTTTTAGACTCGTAAGATCAAGTGCTGCACTAATGTTGTTGCTTTTAAATGAAATATTTTGAACATTCCTAAACTCAAGGATACCCTGAATGGAATTGATATCAGACTGGTCTATTGTAATACGGGATATAGCTTCTGCTTCACAAACCTGTATTTCACCATCTCCATTCTTGTCGATTATTGAGGAACCTTCATGCGTTGAGACATGCGGATAACCCATTAGAAGTTTAGACTTAAAATTGATGTCAGGAATAGTGACAATCTTAGAACAGCTCTTATCTGTGTAAACAATAGCGTCACTGTTGTCGCTGTCGCCATCACTTGAACATGCCGTTGATAATAACAACACTAACGAAGAAGCGATTAGGAGTATTTTATTTTTCATAGGTAATGATTTTTTATTTTGGTGGTAAGGAAGTTGCTAATAATTGTTGTTTTGATTATTGGATTGTTTAGAACACAGATTTTAGAAATTGGAATAATTTTAAAAATTTCTTTGATTTCTTTGATTTCCCTAATATGTTTCAAATTTTATTTGGTTTGTGGGCACGGATTGCAAATCCGCGCTATCCGGGGAAAATGACAAAAAAAGTACTTTTTGTTTTTGTCATTCCGTAGGAATCTCACTTGTAACTCATGAATTGTTATTCTTTATGTGATTGTTTTGTGTGATTAGCGAGTGTGATTCTTCGTGCCTCAGAATGACAAAAAAAGAAAATGACAAAAAAAGAAAATGACAAAAAAAG
>NZ_DQDX01000208.1:417-908 GCF_003525665.1 Flavobacterium sp. | reverse complement strand
AAAAAGAAAATGACAAAAAAAGGAATGATAAAATGATGTCTAACTATTCTCAACAATTTCAATTTCCTCTTTCGTCAAACCATACAATTCATAAACCATAGCATCAATTTCTTTATCGGTTGTATTTATTTCATTTTGCAACTTATTAGCTTTTGCTTTATTTTCTTCAAATAAATCGATCCATTCAAATTCGTCTTTTTTGGTTAAAGGTGTGCCTTTTTGGGCTTTGATGGCTTTGTTGATTTCTTTGATGAATTCCTCAAACGTTACATCATACCATTTCTCTAATTTGCCCGATAATTTCTCCAACTTATATTGTCCCGAAAAATACTTGCTGAATTTCAAACTAACTTCTTGTAAATCTTTATTCAACGATAACATTAAATCGGCTTTTTCGATGAAAGGTTGTTGGTCGTTTTTAGTTGCAATTTTGATAGGTAATTGTTTTAATTGATAACCTTTTATTTTAGGAAATAACTGTTTACCATCCG
>NZ_DQDX01000208.1:0-253 GCF_003525665.1 Flavobacterium sp. | reverse complement strand
CCATCCGAATAATTTGATAGCCAATATTTTTTTATTAAACTAGAATTTAATATTGCTAATATATATTTTAAAGAATATTTTTCGTCTGTTATATATAGATTATATAAGGTATTTGACGTTACAATATCTGGTTCACAAATACCAATAATAGGAGTTTCTCCAATTTGTCTAACTACAATTCTTAATTTTTTATAAACAGAATAATCACCGCCACTTTTTATATTTGTAGAAATAAAATTAAAATACTTGTTTG
>NZ_DQDX01000120.1 GCF_003525665.1 Flavobacterium sp. | reverse complement strand
CTTCAAACCTTTGTACCAAATACATTAAAAGACAATAATTACAACTTTCTAAACTTCGAATTTACACACAAATTTGAAAAGTATAATTTAGAAACATATTTAAAAGGACAAAATTTATTGAATATTAAACGATATGAAGATAGTTTTGTTTCAGATTATTCTACTTCAAATTTTTCCTATAATCTACAAGAAAGGTTTGTATTATTAGGAATTGTTTATAAAATATTTTAGACAAAATATTATTAATTCTCAACTCATTTGTGTTTTTTTAATGATTATATTCGCAATAATTAATCATTAAAACATGAACTGGGAACAACTTTTATCTTTAAAACGACAAGGCGACAAAGGAAAGCGTCTACGAATTGAACAAGACGACACGCGATTGGGTTTTGAAGTAGATTATGACCGAATTATCTTTTCGGCGGCTTTTAGAAGTTTGCAAGATAAAACGCAAGTTATTCCAATGTCCAAAACTGATTTTGTGCACACACGATTGACGCATAGTTTAGAAGTTTCGGTGGTTGGACGTTCGTTAGGAAGATTAGTTGGAAAAAAAATCATTGAGAAATATCCGCATTTAAAAGAAATTCATGGTTATCAAGCCAATGATTTTGGAGCTATTGTTGCTGCTGCAGCTTTGTCGCACGATATTGGAAATCCGCCATTTGGACATTCAGGAGAAAAAGCAATTGGCGAATATTTCTCTATCGGAAACGGACAAAAATACAAAGACCAATTATCGGATAAAGAATGGCAAGATTTAATCGATTTTGAAGGAAACGCCAACGGATTTTCAGTTTTAACAAGTTCGCGTCCCGGAATTGAAGGCAGCATCCGATTGACTTACGCCGTTCTTGGTGCATTTATGAAATATCCGAAAGAAAGTTTACCAAAAAAACCAACCCAAAATATCGCCGATAAAAAATACGGTTTCTTTCAATCAGACAAAGAGTTTTTTAAAGAAGTTGCTTCCGAATTGGGAATGATTCCAAATAAATCGGGTAATGATATTGGTTATGAACGTCATCCACTCGCCTATTTGGTTGAAGCTGCCGATGATATTTGTTATACTATAATCGATTTTGAAGATGGAATAAATCTTGGATTAGTTTCGGAAGATTTTGCTTTGGAATATTTGATAAAATTGGTCAAAGATTCAATTGATACAAGTAAATACAATTCGCTCACTACAAAAGAAGACCGAATTAGTTATTTGCGTGCTTTGGCCATTGGAAATTTAATCAATGATGCGGTGAATGTTTTTATTGAAAACGAAGAAGCCATTTTAAATGGCGAATTTCCTTACGCAATAACCGACAAGAGTAAATACAAAGCTCAAATGAATGACATCATCCAAATCAGTGTAAAAAACGTATATCAAAGTAAGGAAGTAATTCATAAAGAAATTATGGGTTATAAAATCATCAATACCTTATTAGATACGTTTTGTGATGCTTACATTAAGAAAGCAAACGGAACAGCAAGCAATTACGATAACTTGATATTGAAACTGTTACCAGAACGTTATCAATATGAAAAAGAAACAGTGTACGACAGATTGCAACACATTTGCCATTATGTATCGATGTTAACCGATGGAAAAGCTTTAGAATTATTCAAAACTATTCAATCAAACAAAAGTTAAAAATCTGATATTCAATAAAAAAATTGCATAAACTTAAAAATTAAATTAAGTTTGCTAACCATAATTTAACTATACCAAAATGAAAAAAAACTATCTATTACTACTTCTATTAATTTCGGGCTCGGTTTTTTCTCAAGCCACAAGAAGTAAAATACAAACTTACCTTAATGCTAACTTAACCAAGTTAGAACTTACAAGTGCAGATGTAAATGATTGGATTATTGAAAGTGAAGCAACATCAGAAAGTACCAATATTCATAATTATTACCTAAAACAAAGACATCAAGGAATTGAAATTTTCAATGCTGTTGCCAATGTTTGGGTTAAAAATGATGAAGTAATCAACATTCACAACCAGTTTGTTCCAAATATCGCGACTAAAGTTAATACTACAACACCTACTTTATCTGTACTTGAAGGATTGTTTAGTGCTAAAAGTTTGTTGAACATTACTTCACCAAATACCAATACAATTTTAGAAACAAAAGAATTCAAAAATTTTAGAATTTCTAATAATTCAGAAGACGAAATTACTGCAGAATTAGTATATCAATTAACTCAAGACAATCAATTAAGATTAGCTTGGGATTATGTTATTGATATTCCAGGACACCAACACCTTTGGCATGTTCGAATTGATGCTTTAGATGGTAAACTTTTAGAGAAAAACGACATGGTAATTTCATGTGCTTTTGGTGAAAATCATAACCATAGTGCAAGTTGTTCTTCTTTAGTAGAAACTACTGCTAGCGTTAACTTATTTAAAGAAACGACATCAAGTTTATTAGAAGTACAATCTGGTTCTTATAGAGTTATTCCATATAACTACGAAAGTCCTAATCACATTGCTAGACAATTAATTACAAATCCTCACAATGTAGTAGCATCTCCTTTCGGATGGCATGATACCAATGGTGCTGTAGGAAACGAATTCACAATTACAAGAGGAAATAATGTGCACGCACAAGATGATTTAGACGGAAATAACGGAACTGGAACTTCGCCAAATGGAGGAGCATCTTTAAACTTTGATTTCCCTTACGGTGGAACAAGTACCCAACCATCAAGTTACTTAAATGCAGCAACTACCAATTTATTCTACATGAATAACATGATGCACGATGTATGGTATCAATATGGTTTTAATGAAGTTAATGGTAATTTTCAAAGAAATAATTATGGTAAAGGTGGAGTAACTAATGTTTTTGGAGATCCAGTAAATGCTGACGCACAAGATGGTGCTTCTTTAAATCCACAAAATTTAAATAATGCAAACTTTTCAACACCAATAGACGGACAAAGTCCAAGAATGCAGATGTTTTTATGGAACGTTGCTGCTCCAATTGAACCAATATTTATCAATACACCAGCAGATTTTTCGGGTCCAAGACAAGCACGAGATAATGGATTTTCGCCAGGTAATGTGCCAATTCCGATAGCTCCAGCGATGATTCAATCTAATTTTGTTTTGTATGATGACGGAACTCCAGATGTTGGACAAACAGATAATGCAGACGGTTGTGGTCCTGCTGTAAATGCTGCTGCAATTAGCGGAAAAATCACCGTAATAAGAAGATCAACATCAGAAGCTAATGGCGGAGCTCCATGTGCTTTTATTGAAAAAGTAAAAAATGCTCAAAATGCTGGCGCAACTGCAGTAATTATTGTTAACAATGTACCTGGTGTAATTAGTATGTCTGGTGCAGATGCTACTGTAACAATTCCAGCAGTAAGCGTAACTCAAGAAGTTGGTGAAGCTTTAATTGCTAGAATGAAACTAGAAACGGTTAATGGTAAAATCCAATTAGGTGAGGCACCATTTATAAATGCAGATGGTGATTTTGATAACGGAATTATTGCTCATGAATATGGTCACGGTATTTCTACAAGATTAGCTGGTGGACCAGGAAACAGTAGTTGCTTAAATAACTACGAAGCAATGGGCGAAGGTTGGTCTGACTGGTTTGGACTAATGATGCAACTAAAATCAGGCGATGTTGGAACAACTCCAAGAGGACTTGCTACATTCTCATTAAGTCAACCAACAAATGGAACAGGATTAAGAAGTTATCAGTATTCTACTGACATGAGTGTAAATCCATTAACTTTTGATGATTCTAATGAGCCAATACCTGCAGATCCAGCAAATACAGGTTACAGATATGTTATTGGAGATTTTTGGGCTACAGTTTTATGGGATCTAAACTGGGCATATATTCAAAAATATGGTTTTGATTCTAATGTTTATACAGGAACTGGTGGAAATAATAAAGTAATGCGTTTAGTATTAGACGCTATCAAATTACAACCATGTAATCCAGGAATTGTTGCAGGTAGAGATGCGATAATTGCAGCAGATCAAGCTACAACTGGCGGTCAAGATTATTGCTTGATTACTGAAGTATTTAGAAGAAGAGGTGTTGGTCTTGGAGCATCATCAGGAAATAACAATAATAGTGGAGATCAAGTAGAAAGTTTTGTTGCTTTTCCCCCAGGTCCAAACTGTACAGCTTTAAATACTGATAGTTTTGAAAAAGAAGATTTATTCAAAGTATATCCTAACCCAACTAATGGTTTATTGAATATTAGAATAAACAACTTTATTGGTAAAGCTTCAATAAATGTTATTGACATTAATGGAAGAACGGTTTACTCAAATGTAAATAGTGATTTTAATACAGAATCATCAATCAACCTTAATAACTTATCATCTGGAATGTATATTATCAAAGTTACTGCTGATACAACTACTTATACTGAGAAAGTACTTATCAAATAAGAAACAAGAAAATAGTTTACCAAAAAGGTTCGTCTTTACCAGACGAACCTTTTTTATTACAGCGCATTGAAATATCAACTATTTACAAATTTGAACAAACACTTTCTCTAAATTAATACCACAAAAAAAGGTTCATCTAGTTTGTTAGATGAACCTTTTTCATTTGAATTAAATAATAAAACTAGTTTTTATCAGCGATAGCTTCTTTATTCCAACTTTTAACAGAAGCAATAGTACCATCTGAGTAATCTACTTCAGCAAGAGATTTATCACTCCAAAAAAACCATTTTCCAGTTTTCTCTCCGTTTGTATATTCTGCAATTGCTTTTTTAGATCCGTTTTCATTATAAGAAACCCACTTTCCTTCAAGTTTACCTTCTTTAAAAAATCCTTCTTGTTGAACTTGACCATTTTCATAGTAATAAGTAGCTTTTACCATTCCATCAACTTCTTCCAATTTTGGTTTTCCTTCTTGAGCGAATGTTAATCCTGAGACCAACAACGCCGCCATAATTACATATTTTTTCATAGTGTAGGTTTTTAAATTATTCATATTAACATAACAAATGTAACAATTAATTTACACTATACAAACTTTCACTTAACAATTTGGTAACATTAGGCAAAAATTTAACATTGGAAATATAAAAACAATAAAAAAACCCAACATCTTAAAGCCTAAGACGTTGGGTTTTCAATATAATTTTTAAAGAACTTTTCTTACGATTTCAATAAAGAATCAAATTTCTCGACCAACTTTGGATCAGAAGGACGACTTGCATTGGCATCAATCACAACACCATCAGGTCCAATTAATAAGAATCTTGGAATAGAGTTAATGTTAAATGCTCTAATAAAATCAGATTTCCAATCTTTATCTGCAAATAATTGCGTTCCGCCTAAACCTTTATCGGTTACAAACGTTTTCCATTTTTCAAAATCTTTCAAGACATCAACAGAAATACTTACAAATTCGATATTTTTTCCATGATACTGCTCTTCTACTTTCTTTAAAAAAGGAATTTCAGCTCTACATGGTCCACACCAAGTTGCCCAAACGTCAATGTAAACATATTTACCTTTTAAGTCAGATAATTTCACATTTCCACCAGCATGATTTAAATAATCAAAATCTGGAGCAACTGTATTGTTTAATTTTTTGTTTGCTTGCGTTTCTTTGTAATAATCTATTAAACCTTTTTGTTCAGCATCAATATTCTTCTTTAATGTATCAACCAATAGAATATCTAATTTTGATTTATCAAGCGTAGCAATTTTAGTTGCTTTTTTTGTTTCCATTGCTTTTGTAAAATCAGCTTCATTCATTTCAAGCAATTTCTCCTCATCAGAACTACTAGCTTCGATAGTTTGTTGGGCTAAAAAATTATTCTCGTCTGCACCTTTACCTTTAAAAGTTAATGTTTCATCAAACTTTTTTGCATCCATTTTTATTTTCAAATCATATCCACCTTTTAAAAACAAAGTTGCATACTCTGCTCCATCAAATAAAGTGTACATTCCATCCTTCTTGATTTCAAATGAACCATCAAAAGCTCCTTTTTCATCCGCTTTTATTTCTTTAACAATCATTCGGCCTTGTTTGATAAATAAAATATCACCGTTTCTATTAGCAATATCTGCTTTAATCGAAACAGTTCCTTGTGCAAAACCGATACTCGAAAATATAGAAGCAATGAAAATAAACACTACATTTTTCATAAATTTTGTTTTTAAATTAATTTTGTGAACCAAATGTACTTTTTTTTCTGAATGTGATTCAAAATATTAACAAAAAATTTCAATTCAATTTTACCTTATATAATGATATTTGTTTTTTACTTTTGCACCCAAGACCGAAGGTCAAATTCAAAGTACTAAAAAAATTATTCCAAATGTATAGAAGTCATAATTGTGGCGAATTGAACGCCTCACATATCAATCAAGAAGTAACGCTTGCTGGTTGGGTTCAAAAATCAAGAGATAAAGGATTCATGAATTGGGTTGATTTACGCGACCGTTATGGAATTACACAATTATTATTTGACGAAAGTCGTTCAGAAAAATCAGTTTTCGAATTGGCTAAAACACTTGGAAGAGAATTTGTAGTTCAAGTAAAAGGAACCGTGATTGAGCGTGAAGCCAAAAATAAAAATATGGCTACAGGAGAAATTGAGATTCTTGTAAAAGAAATGACAATTCTTAACGCAGCTTTAACGCCACCATTTACAATTGAAGATGAAACAGATGGCGGTGAAGACATCAGAATGAAATACCGTTACCTTGACATCAGAAGAAATCCGGTAAAAAACTCACTGCTTTTTCGTCATAAAGTAGCAATGGAAGTTCGTAAATATTTATCAGATTTAGATTTTTGCGAAGTAGAAACTCCTTATTTAATCAAATCAACTCCAGAAGGCGCAAGAGATTTCGTTGTTCCAAGTAGAATGAACGAAGGTCAATTTTATGCCTTGCCTCAATCGCCACAAACATTCAAACAATTATTGATGGTTGGCGGAATGGATAAATATTTTCAAATTGTAAAATGTTTCCGTGATGAAGACTTACGTGCCGACAGACAACCCGAGTTTACACAAATCGATTGCGAAATGGCATTTGTGGAACAAGAAGATATTTTGAATGTATTTGAAGGATTAACGCGTCATTTATTAAAAGAAATAAAAGGCATTGAAGTAGAGAAATTCCCAAGAATTACCTACGATTACGCAATGAAAACTTATGGTAATGACAAACCAGACATTCGTTTTGATATGAAATTTGGTGAGTTAAACGAAGTTGCTCAACATAAAGAATTTCCAGTTTTCAACGCAGCAGAATTGGTAGTTGGAATTGCCGCTCCAAATTGTGCAGCTTACACAAGAAAAGAAATCGATGCTTTAATTGACTGGGTAAAACGTCCACAAGTTGGTGCATCTGGAATGGTTTATGTAAAATGTGAAGCTGACGGAAGTTATAAATCATCTGTAGATAAATTCTACGATCAAGACGATTTAGCAAAATGGGCAGAAATTACTGGTGCAAAAGCTGGTGATATGATTTTTGTGCTTTCAGGTCCAGCCGATAAAACTCGTGCGCAACTTTCTGCATTAAGAATGGAATTAGCAACAAGATTAGGATTACGTAATCCAGCTGAATTTGCTCCGTTATGGGTTGTAGATTTTCCATTATTAGAACTGGATGAAGAATCTGGAAGATGGCACGCAATGCACCATCCATTTACGTCTCCAAAACCAGAAGACATGGAATTATTGGCAACAGATCCAGGAAAAGTTCGCGCAAATGCTTACGATATGGTCTTAAACGGAAATGAAATTGGCGGTGGTTCTATCAGAATTCACGATAAAGCTACGCAACAATTAATGTTCAAATACTTAGGATTTACAGAAGAAGAAGCTAGAAATCAATTTGGATTTTTAATGGATGCTTTCCAATTTGGTGCACCACCACATGGAGGATTAGCCTTTGGATTGGATAGATTGGTAGCAATTCTTGGAGGTCAAGAAACGATTCGTGACTTTATTGCTTTCCCAAAAAACAACTCAGGAAGAGACGTAATGATTGATGCTCCATCTACAATTGACGATGCTCAATTGAAAGAACTACATATAAAAGTTGAATTGAAGTAATTTATATCAAATTCGCAACATATTAGAAAGCAACTATTTAAAAATTCATAAATAGTTGCTTTTTTATTTCAATTTTGAAGATAATTCAAATATTTATCTGAAAATCACTCCGTTACAAAATTATATTTTTGTTACTATTTTAACTTTTTATTTAATTTTTGTTTGCTATGTCAGAAATAAGTATATCTTTGACAATTATTAATAATTATTATTACAACAATGCGCAC
>NZ_DQDX01000119.1:1242-6997 GCF_003525665.1 Flavobacterium sp. | reverse complement strand
TACCTATTGGGTATTTTAATTACAATCATTATTGGTACGTTCTTATACCAAAAATATTGTTGTAATTGTTCTTGCAAAGAGGACACAAAAAGCACAACAGATTCTTTATCTGTAGATGCTGGCAGTTCTCTTTCTTTAAACAAATTTACCTTGAACAGCGAAGAATTTAATTATCAATGCAATGATAATTTTAATTTCTTGAAAAATGATTACAAGTCAATCTTACCAATTGGAGATTCTTTAAATCTAGGAATAGACAATTTAAAAGCATTCTTTGACAAAAATCCAAACCAAAAATTATTAATTACTGGATATGCAACTTCAGAAGAGAAAAACACTTCTGCTTATCCTAATTTAGGTTTTGCAAGAGCAAATGATGTGAAAAATTATTTTGTTTCTAAAGGTTTCTCTGCATCAAGTTTTGATACATCTGGAGAAATTCGTGATGTATGGAAAATGAATTCCGATACTATTCTTGGACCTGTTGACTACAAATTATTGAGCGTTGAACCAACTGCTACAACAGAAAAAGTGGATTGGAATGCAATGAAAACCAAAATCAATGCAACGCCGCTTACTCTTTATTTTAAGACTGGTGAAACCGATATTGATTTAACAGCCGAACAAAGACAAAAAGTTGCCGATTTAGTTCGCTACCTAGACAATGTTTCTGATGCAAAATTAAGCACTATTGGCCACACAGATAATGTTGGCGATAGAACTATAAATACTAGATTAGGTCTTGAAAGAGCCGATTTTGCTCGCGACTATTTAGCAAAAAATGGTGTTGCAAAAAATAGAATAGAAACATCGTCTAAAGGTCCAGATGAGCCAATTGCAGACAATAAAACTGCAGAAGGAAAATCAAAAAACAGAAGAACAGTAGTTACAATTAAATAATTTTAAAAAATAATATTATGAATTTATGTATTTTAATTCCTGCAATAGTAGGTTTAATATCGGGTATTTTAGGATATCTATTAGGAAAAATGAGCGCTAAAGGTAGCGACAATTCACTTTCACTTCAATCTGATTTGGATGCGTGTAGAGCCAACACAAAAACTTTAAATACTAAAATAACATCTTTAGAAACTGATTTAGTTTCGGCTAAAGCAAGTGCCAATGCGAATATTCAAAATTTTGCGAAATCTGTTGAATCAGTTTCTGCAGGAGTTGCAACAATACCATACAATGCAGACTTAGCTTTTTCAATTTTAGGAAAAAAATGGAAACAAGACGACTTAAAAATTGTTGAAGGAATTGGTCCGAAGATTGAAGAATTATTCCTAAATGCAGGAATCAACACATGGAAAATAATGTCTGAAACACCTACAGAAAAACTACAAGAAGTACTTAACAGTGCAGGCGAGCGATTCTCTATTCATAATCCTTCAACATGGGCTAAACAAGCACAACTTGCTTACGAAGGAAAATGGGCAGAATTAAAAAAATGGCAAGACGAACTTGACGGCGGAAAATAATCAGTTCAAATTAATTATAACAAAAATGGCTGTTTCATAATTGAAACAGCCATTTTATTTAAGTTTTACAACTACTTAAGATTTAATCATTTTATTACTTCTCTGTGTAAATCCTTTTTTAGTGTCAGGTTTTTGGTTTAAATCATCCAAGATGTGAATTGCTTCTTCAACATAAACATCCTTAGACAAAGTTTCAAACCAACTTTCTCTTTTCCCCTTCAAAGTTTCATCGTTCTTCATTAACTCTACTTCATACGGTAAAGACGCAAATGGCAAACTGTTATTGTAATCGGACAATGACTTATACTTTTTATTAGTTTCTTCAAGTTTCTTTTGTTCGTTTTTAAACTTATTTATTTGAAGACTGTAAACATTTACATTATTTCTTTCATCAATCCATTTTGCATTATCATCAATTAATTGCATCTGAGGATTGTTTTGCATTCTCATTTTGCTGTTTGCAATTGCTTTATCAAAATTGTTTTGCTTGTTCCAAGTTTTGTATTCGGCAGCATCAATTTTATCCCAAGGCATTGCATTTTCCATATCGCGTTCACCCATTTTTAAATAAGCATAACGATCTGGCATAACAATATCACTACTTACACCTTCAAGTTGAGTAGAACCACCGTTAATTCTATAGAATTTTTGAGTTGTAGTTTTTAAAGCACCCAAATCACCAACGTTGCTTCCTCTAACAAACTGATTTAAATCAATTACATTTTGAACGGTACCTTTACCATAACTCTGTTTACTTCCAATAATAATAGCTCTTTTATAATCTTGCATTGCAGCAGCCAAAATCTCTGATGCCGATGCTGAAAAACTATTTTGCATAATTACTAAAGGTCCATCCCATTGCACTTTTGGATCTTTATCAAATAATACTTCTTTCTTTCCTGCAGCCGATTTAACTTGAACAATTGGTCCTTGCTCAATAAATAATCCAGCAATATCCACTACTGTAGAAAGCGAACCACCACCATTATCTCTTACATCCAAAATAATACCTTTAACGCCAGCTGCTTTTAATCGCTCTACTTCTAAAGCAACGTCTTTACCAGCATCACGACTGTTTTTGTCTTCAAAGTCTATATAGAATTTTGGCAAATAAATAATACCATATTTAGTACCTTCTCTTTCAATAATACTAGATTTTGCATAAGTTTCCTCTAGTTCAACTTCATCTCTAATTATAGAAATAACTTTTAAAGTTCCATCGGTTTTCTTAACAGTCAATCGAACTTCAGTACCTTTTGGACCTTTTATTTTTTTAACAACATCGTCAAGACGCATACCAATAACTTCAATTGGTTCTTCGTCACCTTGTGCTACCTTCAAAACTAAATCTCCAGCTTCAAGTTCTTTTCCTCTCCATGCTGGTCCACCAGAAATTAATTCTGTAATTTCTGTAAAATCATTTTTCTTTTGTAAACGAGCACCAATTCCTTCCAGTTTTCCACTCATTCCAATATCAAAACGTTCTTTTTCGTCTGGCGCAAAATAAGAAGTATGCGGATCAAATCGCGAAGCAATTGCATTGATATAAACAGAAAACCAATCTTGTCTGTCTAAATCTTTTATCACTCCGTAATAATCATTCAACGATTTTAAAGTGCTTTCTCTACTTTCTTCTTCAAGAACTTTGTCCGATTTTGCAGGTTCATCTTTAGTTTTCTCTGCATTCGCCACAAATTTTTTCTCAAGTTCTGGAGTCAATTTAGAACCCATTTTGGTTTTATATTCCGCAAGCTTTTGTTCGACAGTTTTATTTCTATCTTTCAGCTTGTCTTCTTCTAACTTTTGCTTATCAACAAATGTAGATAAGGTAGAAAGTTTAATTTGCTTTCTCCACTTTTCTTTCAATTCAGATACATTTTTTGCGTAAGGCAACTTCTCATAATCAGTATTAAACTCTTCATCGACTGAATAATCAAAAGGTTTATCAAGCACATCTTTGTAATAAGACTTACTTTCTTCTATTCTTTTCATCAAACGCGTATACGTTAAATCAAAGAATGTAAGTTCCTTCTTTAATATCTGATCATCAATTTGTAACTCATATTTTGCAAATTCATCAATATCCGATTGCAAAAAGAATCGTTTAGATGGATCTAATGCATCAATATAATCTTTATAAATTCCTTTCGAGAGTTTATCGTCAAATGCTGATGGATTGTAATGTCCTTTTTCAAGAACATAAGTCAACAGTTCTAATAAAAATTTATCTTTCTCTGGATCATTTTTTTCCGCTCTCGGAATAAAACTCCATAACCCAATTGCAAGGGCTACAATTAGTAATAGTACTTTATAATTCCTTTTCATAAACTGTATAATTGCATTCATTAATTTTTCACTAAATTACATAAAATATTATGCCACAATACTGCTGTATCGCATAATGTTTTGTTAAAACAAATTATTTTTTCTCAATCAAAACCTTAGTCTGGCTCAAAGTTAAAAATTTGTATCGTAAATAAGTACTAATTTAAGTACTTTTGTTACATCATAATTTTATAAAAAATGTCTAAGAAACCTTTAATTTTAATAACCAACGACGATAGCATCTCCGCGCCAGGAATAAGAACGTTGATAGAAGTTATGAGTGAAATTGGTGAAGTTGTAGTAGTTGCACCAGATAGTCCGCAAAGTGCGATGGGTCACGCAATAACAATAAACAATACCTTACATTTAAATAAAATTTCTGCCGATGACGCTACAATTGCAGAATACAGTTGCTCTGGAACTCCAGTAGATTGTGTAAAAATGGCCGTTAATGAAATTTTAAAACAAAAACCAGACTTGTGTGTTTCGGGAATCAATCATGGTTCAAATTCTTCTATAAATGTAATTTATTCGGGAACAATGAGCGCCGCAGTTGAAGCCGGAATTGAAGGAATTCCTGCTATTGGTTTCTCTTTATTGGATTATAATTGGAATGCCGATTTTAGCCAGATTAAACCATTTGTGAAGAAAATTGCAGAAGAAGTTTTAAAAAATGGTTTGCCCGATGGAACTGTTTTAAACGTTAACTTTCCGAAATTAAAAACTGAAGATATAAAAGGTATAAAAATTTGTCGTCAAGCGAAAGCCATGTGGCAAGAAAAATTCGACAAAAGAGTTACGCCATTCGGTAAAGAATATTATTGGCTAACAGGCGAATTTATAAATCAAGATAAAGGTGAAGACACCGATGAATGGGCTTTGGCTAACGATTACATTTCGATTGTACCTGTGCAATTTGACTTGACAGCGCATCATGCAATTCAAACATTAAACACTTGGGAATTATAATAGTATACATTTAATATGAAAAAAACAGACCTACTTATTGGTTTCTTCATCGGATTAGTTTCAACATTTATTGGAGCTTATTTATTTTTAAAAATAAAAACTAAGTACGATTTAATTGATGACTTTAACCTACTAAGAATTGAAGGAATTCTTGGAAAAGTTTTTGTATTGGGAGCAATTTTAAACATCGTAGTGTTTTATATTTTACTCAAAAAAAATAAAGAAATGATGGCTCGCGGCGTTATTTTAGCAACGATTATATTGGCATTATCAACTCTGTTTATTTAAATATGAAGTACTATATTATTGCTGGCGAAGCTTCGGGAGATTTACACGGTTCTAATTTAATGAAGTCCTTGTTAAAGGAAGATTCCAATGCCGAAATTCGGTTTTGGGGTGGCGATTTAATGCAAAATGTTGGCGGAACTTTAGTAAAACATTACCGCGAATTGGCGTTTATGGGATTTGCAGAAGTAATTTTGAATTTGAAAACCATTTTAAATAACATTAAATTTTGTAAATCGGATATTGCTAAGTTTAATCCAGACGTAATTATTTTTATTGATTATCCTGGTTTTAATATGCGAATTGCAAAATGGGCGAAAGAACGCGGCATTAAAACGCATTACTATATTTCTCCACAAATTTGGGCTTGGAAAGAAAATCGAATTAAAGACATCAAACGCGACTTTGATAAATTGTATGTCATTCTTCCGTTCGAGAAAGATTTTTATGAAAAGAAACACAATTTTCCAGTAGAATTTGTCGGTCATCCATTGATTGATGCCATTCATAATAGAAAAATTATTGACGGAGCTGTATTTAGAAAAGAAAATAATCTTGACGAAAAACCAATAATTGCGATTCTGCCAGGAAGTAGAAAACAAGAAATTTCTAAAATGCTTTCGTTAATGTTGAGTGTTGTAAATGATTTTCAGGACTATCAATTTGTGATTGCTGGAGCGCCAAGTCAGGAATAT
>NZ_DQDX01000119.1:0-1180 GCF_003525665.1 Flavobacterium sp. | reverse complement strand
GGAATATTCGTTTTATCAGCAATTTCTAAAAGGAAAAAACATAAAATTTGTCGCCAATAAAACCTACGATTTGTTGAGTAATTCTCAAGCTGCGTTGGTCACATCTGGAACAGCAACTTTAGAAACAGCGCTTTTCAAAGTTCCAGAAGTGGTTTGTTACAAGGGAAGTTGGGTTTCGTATCAAATTGCAAAACGAATTATTACTTTAAAATATATTTCGTTGGTAAATTTAATTATGGATGAAGAAGTCGTTACCGAGTTGATTCAAAATGATTGTAATCCGATGAAAATTAAAACCGAATTGACTAAAATTTTAGAGGAGAGTAATCGTAAAAAACTACGTGAAAAATACGACGAGACAGAACAAAAACTTGGTGGAATTGGAGCAAGTGAAAAAACTGCAAAGCTAATTGTTGCCGAAATTTCATAATAATTTTAAAGTTCATTCGTTCTTTTTTAGATAAAATTGACAATTTTGAAACACCTACTCTATCTTATTGCCTTACTTTTTTTGGTTGCTTCCTGTAAATCGACTTCATCAGCAACAAGCAGTTCGAAAAAAACTTCTCAATTAAACGAACAAATAATTGACGATGCAACTGATAAAATTGGAAAGCCCTACAAATATGGCGGAACAACAAATGCAGGATATGATTGCTCTGGATTGGTTTTTACTTCTTTTCAAAAAAATGACATTTCACTTCCTAGAACATCTTTTGAAATGTCTAAAAAAGGAACAATCATTAAAAAAAATGATTGTAGAAAAGGCGATTTAATCTTCTTCAAAACCAACGGAAAAAGTAGAATAAACCATGTTGGAATTATAACCGAAGTTGACGATGACGAAATCAAATTTGTACATTCATCAACCCAACGAGGCGTGATAATATCCTCTACAAAAGAAGATTACTACCGAAAATCGTTTGCTCAAATTAACAGAATAGTTGATTAAAAATCAAATTTTTATTCTTTTTATGTAGGAATTATCATTTTTTTAATACTTTTAGAATATGAAAGTATTGCAATTTCCCTTAATTAAAATTACTTTTTGCTTTGTATTTGGAATTTTATTTGCCTAAATGACCAAGCCTACATTTCTATTTGCCTTACTTTCATTAGTAATTTTTAGCTCTATCACATTAATTATCAATTTTTTATCAAATGTTATTAATGCTTTTAA
>NZ_DQDX01000017.1:27674-28923 GCF_003525665.1 Flavobacterium sp. | reverse complement strand
GTAATATATTGTTAATCCACGATTTAGGTAACAATAATTTTTGAGCATTTTGATGATATACTCATTTCGGTATTTATAATTTTTGAAAATAACTTCGTCTGCAATGAAGGCGACTTTTGTACCTTTTCGCTTGGTTGATTCAATTACGTCTTCTTCAATGGTTAGATTTCCTTCTGAGAATTCGGCTGCTTTTTGTTGGTTATCACGAACCGATTCTACACGAAAATAATTGGATAAAGCATTTACCGCTTTGGTACCAACTCCATTCAAACCAACCGATTTTTTAAACGCTTTAGAATCGTACTTTCCACCGGTATTCATTTTGGAAACTACGTCAACTACTTTCCCTAATGGAATTCCACGACCGTAATCACGAACAGTAACTAATTTATCTTTGATTGTTACTTCTATAACTTTTCCTGCACCCATAACGAATTCGTCGATGCAGTTGTCGATTACTTCTTTTAGTAAAATATAAATTCCGTCATCTGGAGACGAACCATCACCGAGTTTCCCAATGTACATTCCGGGACGCATTCGGATGTGTTCTTTCCAATCGAGTGAGCGTATATTGTCTTCGTTATATTGTGTTTCTTGAGCCATTTTAAAATGTATCGATTTTGTGCTAATATAGTGCATTTCGAGCTGATTTTTCAATGGTTTTTATAGAAGTTATTAAGAATGTTTTTGACAATTTGAAGAAAGAAAATAGCGAAGAGAATATAGAAAATAGAGGATGAATTTTGGGGATTTATTTTATATATTTGGGAAATAGAAAAGAAGAAAATGAAGTATCTTGACAAATATTGGAACTATTACGTTGGTGTATTTGTTATATTTATGTTTGTAAAACCTGCGCTTTCATTTCTCGTACTTGGTTTGATGATTTTTTTGAAAAGTCTTGATTATTTTATTTTATTAAAAAACATCAAGAAAAATGGAGCTTACACAGACGGAAAAATCATTTCTTATAAATCTGATAGTGATGGACACAAACAGCCTTATATTCAATACAAAACAAAAGAAGGAGAAAGTTTTGTAGAAATACCATTTTATTATGCTTCTACTGATTTAAGCATATTTAAAACTTATAATGATAAAATTGATCAAAAAATATCCATTATTTACGATAAAAATATCCCAAATAAAATAACAATAGAAAGTGAAGCTAATTTTAATAAATTTAGTTTCATCTTTATGTTTTTAATCGGAATTTTGTTTTGTTTAATAAGTGTTTTAAGCTTGTTAG
>NZ_DQDX01000017.1:27098-27609 GCF_003525665.1 Flavobacterium sp. | reverse complement strand
TG
The DNA here is from genome assembly GCF_003525665.1 of Flavobacterium sp. Classification (GTDB taxonomy): domain Bacteria; phylum Bacteroidota; class Bacteroidia; order Flavobacteriales; family Flavobacteriaceae; genus Flavobacterium. Next base: position 27,607 of record NZ_DQDX01000017.1, on the reverse strand, counting down.
TTAGGATATATTGAAATGAATCTATAAAAAAAACCGCAAAATCATTTGACGATTCATAAGTAAAGTCCTCCAAAGAAAAAGTCGGACCATCGTCCGACTCTATATTTATATTTTCCACAAACAACTACAAATCAAATGACAACTGCGCAATTAGATTTAATGTATTGGTTTTAATATCTCCTGAAACACCTCTGTCAATAATTCCACTTATCGCATTGACTAACCCTAAATTATCTCTTAATTCTAGGGAAAGGTTTGTTTTACTCTTTAATTTAAATGACTTTCCTAATCCGAAAGTAATCCCATAATCTGAACCATCAATATCACCAGCAAAAGTAAAATTATAATTTTCTGTTGGAGTATAACTGTAACCTATTGTTTCATTAGTTATTCTTGTTGACTTTTTATTATTCCCTGTTGTAGCTATAAAAAATCCTCCATTCACAAAAAATGATTTATCTTTTCCAATATTGTATTTTAATAATAATGGCAATGAAAAATACTGATAT
>NZ_DQDX01000017.1:19874-27022 GCF_003525665.1 Flavobacterium sp. | reverse complement strand
TTTTTAGTTTTTACTGAATAGTCATAAGTTGTCATTTCAAATTGGTCATTAAAATAGTCTTCAGAAAATTGCGAATTATAGTTTATCCTTTTTTCCTCTAAAGTTATTCCTGTAACTAAAGATAAACGTTTATTAAACTTATATTCATAAGAAAACCCAAAAAAAACACCATATTCTGATTTTGCTTCATCAAGAAAATCTGAACCTCTCAAACTAAAATGATTAGGTCCAAACAAAAAACCAAGACGATGGTTACTTTGCGCAAAACTTGTACTGCAACAGAATGCTGCAATAATTACGACTAATAAAAATCTTTTCATATTACACATTAAAACGGAAATGCATCACATCTCCATCCTTAACAATATATTCTTTTCCTTCTACTCTTAGTTTTCCGGCTTCTTTACATTTCGCTTCTGAACCTAAGGCAGAATAATCATCAAATGCAATAACCTCAGCACGGATGAATCCTTTTTCGAAGTCAGTATGAATTACTCCAGCTGCTTTTGGTGCTGTATCTCCAACATTAATTGTCCAAGCACGAACTTCTTTAACTCCTGCTGTGAAATACGTTTGTTGTTTTAATAATTTGTAAGCTGCACGAATTAAAACTGCCGAACCTGGTTCAGTCAATCCCATATCTTCTAAGAAAACTTGACGTTCTTCGTAGCTTTCTAATTCAGTAATATCTGCTTCCGCTCCTACTGAAAGTATAATAACTTCTGCATCTTCGTCTTTTACTAATTCACGAACTTGATCTACATATTTGTTTCCGTTTACCGCTGAAGTTTCGTCAACATTACAAACATACAGTACTGGTTTGTTTGTAATTAATTGAAAATCTTCCATCAATTCAATTTCGTCTTGATTTTGTGGCTCAACAGTTCTTGCAGATTTTGCTTGCAACAAGGTTTCACGAATTCTATCTAAAAGTGCTTTTTCTGTTTGCGCTTCTTTGTTTCCAGTTTTGGCAGCACGATTTACTTTTTCTAAACGTTTTTCAACCGTTTCTAAATCTTTTAATTGCAATTCGATATCAATAGTTTCCTTATCACGAATTGGGTTTACATTTCCATCAACGTGAACGATATTATCGTTATCAAAACAACGCAAAACGTGAATAATTGCATTACATTCTCTAATATTGGCAAGGAATTGATTTCCTAAACCTTCACCTTTACTTGCTCCTTTAACCAATCCTGCAATATCAACGATATCAACAGTTGCCATTTGAACGCGTTCTGGTTTTACCAATTCTTCCAAACGATTAATTCTTGGATCTGGAACGTTAACCACACCAATATTTGGCTCAATAGTACAAAACGGAAAGTTAGCACTTTGCGCTTTAGCATTGGATAAACAATTAAATAAAGTCGATTTTCCTACGTTTGGTAATCCTACAATTCCTGCTTTCATTTTGATTTTTATTATAAAAAGTGTGCAAATATAAGGTTTTAATATTGTTTATTAAATAGTTATAAATAATTTAAAAATAATGTTAATATTATATTAAAAAAATGTTACTTTGCTTTCAAATATTAACTAACCCAACTTATTTATGAAAAAAATTACATTATTATTTTTTCTACTGAATTTTACAGTCATTTTTGCCCAAAAAGAAATTAAAGGAAAAGTGTCGGATGCAAACGGACTTCCCTTAATTGGAGTTAACGTTGTTGAAAAAGGAACCTCTAACGGAACCCAATCGGATATAGATGGTTCGTATAAAATTAAAGTTCAAGAAAATGCGACTTTGGTTTTTTCGTATGTCGGATTTAAATCTGTAGAAAAAAGCACCAGCGGAAATTCTAGTATTGAAATCACATTATCTGAATCACAATTGTTAGAAGAAGTACAAGTTGTAGGTTCTAGAAATTCAAAAAGAACCGTTGTGAATTCGGCAGTTCCCATTGACATTATTGATGTAAAAAGCGTTACAACGCAAAGCGGAAAATTAGAAATAAACGAATTGCTTCAATATGCCGCACCTTCATTTAACGCAAATAAACAATCGGGATCTGATGGTGCAGACCACGTTGATCCAGCTACTTTACGCGGAATGGGTCCAGACCAAACATTGGTTTTAATAAACGGAAAAAGAAGACACCAATCATCGCTAATTAATTTATTTGGTACTCGTGGAAGAGGAAATACAGGAACCGATTTGAACGCGATTCCAGCAAGTTCTATCAAAAGAATTGAAATTTTACGTGATGGTGCAGCAGCTCAATATGGATCTGATGCAATTGCTGGTGTAATCAATATTGTATTAAATGACAATGTTGATGAACTAACAGGAATGGTAAGTTATGGCGCCTTTAATACTAACGCCAATGGTGATTTTCCTGCTGGAACTGCCAATACAGGAGACAATTTCCTTGACACCAATGCCGACGGAAACAAAACTGCAAAAGGCAGAAACTTTGATGGAAATTCTTTAAAAGTAGCTGCTAATTATGGTGCTAAAATTGGCGAAAAAGGCGGATTTGCAAATTTTACAGCCGAATATTTAAACAAAGAAAAAACATTACGTCCTGGATTTGATTTTAGAAGAGGTTTTGGTGAAGCATCTATTGAGAGTTTCAATTTCTTTGGAAATGTAGCAGTTCCTGTTTCCGATAAAACTGAAGTTTATGCCTTTGGTGGACGTAATTTTAGAGATACCGATGCGTTTGCTTTTACACGAAACAATCCATCTCCAAGAATTGTAACTTCAATTTATCCTAATGGGTTTACACCTAGAATTACTTCTAACATTATCGATAATTCGTATGCTGTTGGTCTTAGAACTGAAACTTCAAGTGGATGGAAAGTTGATATTAGTAATACTTATGGTAAAAATCTTTTTCACTATTATATTAAAGGAACTTTAAACGCATCTTTAGAAGAAGCATCACCAACAGAGTTTGACGCTGGTGGACACACTTTAAGTCAAAATACTATAAATTTTGATTTATCAAAAAACTATGCTTCTGTTATGAGCGGATTAAATGTAGCTTTTGGTGCAGAATATCGTACTGAAAAATTTACAATTTTTGCTGGTGAAGAAGCTTCATACGCAACCTATGATGAAGACGGATTAGTAGTTACCGATCCAACAACACAAGTAATTCCTACTGATCCAGAAACTGGCGATCCTCGTCCTGGTGGTTCACAAGGTTTTCCTGGTTATAGTCCAGCAAATGAAGTTGACAGAAGTCGTTCTAACGTTTCTTTGTATGCTGACGGCGAGTTAGATATAACAGATTCATTCTTAATTAGTACTGCTTTACGTTATGAGAATTATAGCGATTTTGGAAGTACTTTAAACGGAAAATTAGCAACTAGAATTAAAGCTAGCAAAAACGTAAACTTAAGAGGATCAATCAGTACTGGATTTAGAGCGCCATCTTTAGCTCAAATTTATTATAATTTAAGATTTACAAATTTCTCTTCAAGTGGTGCATCAGAAATTCTACTTTCTCCTAACAACAGCCCAGTTACTCAAGCATTTGGAATTGGAAAACTAAACGAAGAAAAAGCAATTAATGGCTCACTTGGTTTTACAGCCAACTTTGGAAATTTCACTGCAACTGTAGATGGTTACATGGTTAATGTACAAGACAGAATTGTTTTAACAGGATATTTTGATGCTTCTTCTTTAGGAATTGGTGTAGATTCTGCACAGTTTTTCGTAAATGGTGTTGACACTAAAACTACTGGTTTGGACGTAGTTTTATCTTGGAGAAAAAAATATGGCGATAATTCATTTGGCGCAAGCTTAATTGGAAACATCAATGATATGAAAATTGATGCTGTAAATAATGGTACTCTTGATGAACAAACGTTCTTTGGAGAAAGAGAAAAAGCATTCCTTTTGGCTTCTGCTCCAGATAATAAATTTAGCTTAAATCTTAACTATGCTAGAAAGTGGTTTGATGCAGGATTAGCATTTACACGTTTTAGCGAAGTAAAATTACTAGATTATCAAATGTATGAAGATGTTGCTGATTATGGAACATTCCAAGATCAAGTAAAAGCTGCTACTGATACTTATGGTGTAAAAATCGTAACTGATTTAACATTAGGATTCAAACTTTCAAAAACTACAAAATTAAGTATTGGAAGCAACAACTTATTCAATATTTACCCAGATCAACAAGACGACTGGGTTGAAGCTGGTGGATATTGGGATGCGGTTCAAATGGGATTTGGCGGAGCTTATTACTATGCTAGACTTGGATTCCAACTGTAATTTACAATCTATTATAACTTCAAAATCCCGAGTTTTCTCGGGATTTTTTTTTGTAAGTCTGTGAATTATATAACCTTATAAAATAATTATATAACACAAAGATTGCGTGTCTAATATAAATTTGTACATATTAATAAACAAAACATTTATATTATGAAAACTATAATTTTAACATTCGCGACCGTATTTGCATTTACTGCCAACGTATTTGCACAAACTCCAAAAAATGTAAAATCAGAAACTAAAACAACTGTTACTACCATAAAAGATTCTAAAGGAGAAAAGAAATTGGTTAAAACAGAAAAAACGCAAGAGGTTCAAAAAGTTGCGTTGGGCGAAGAAAAAGCAAATACTTTAAACATTCCTCAAGTTGTTGATAATAAAGTAGATGTAATTAAAACTACCGAAGTTAGTATTGACGGACAAGTTCAAGAAGTAAATGTAGATAGATCTGCCTACTATATGTTTGACGGACAAAAATACCAAATGCAATCTGATAAATCGGGTTACACATTGACTTCTCCTGATAACAAACCTAAAGGTATTTTACGTAAAACTTCCAACAACAACTACATTTACGTTCATGATAATAAAGTTGCAATAGGATTTTATGATACGGATGGAAATTTTATCTTAGAAACTTATGATTCAAATTCTGATTCAGTTAAAAGAGAAAAATTTGAAATTGTAAAGTAGAAACATAAACTCTATATATATTTGAAAGTTCCAATTTGTTTACGCAGTTGGAACTTTTTTTATTCTTCACCTCTATCAGCTACGCTTAGAATTATTTCTTCTTCTTCTGGAGTTGCTACCAAGCCCGAAATTTCCCAATAATTATTTAGAATTACGTTTTTTTTGTTGAATAATGTTTTGTCTTTAAACACTTCGCTTTCTTTATAAGTAAAGTTTTGTGTGCTAAAATTTGTGGTTACAAAACTGTTTTTAACTTCAATATCAGTCGAATTATTTCTATGAATTCGTTCGAAACCAATTTCTTCTCTTGAACTCAATAAGTAATAATTGGACGCATCCGATCTATAAATTGCCTTAAAAAAAGACTTGTAGATGTTCCTCACATTTTTGCCTTTTCGTTCTTTTACTTTAGCAACCGATGCTGGTGACACTATGGAAGTAACTTCAATTATAATCTTCTTTTTTTTATCGTAAGTAATTGTAAAATCGTCTAGCAATCCTGTTGCGGTATCTAAAGGCGTCACAAACATCACATAATAATCTGAATTAGAAGCGTTTCCTTTTATCAGAAAATCAAATTCTTTTTTCGCTTTTGGTTGTAATAAAGGTAATAAGTATTTAAAGTTATAGTAATTCTCAATGATATCATTTAAATTGTAGCCCAAAAGTTCGTTGCTAATATTAACGTCAACCAAGCCATACGATCGGTTTTGTTCTACTAAAATATTGGATGTGATTTTTTTTGGTTTCCCAAATAATTGAAAATTCATTAATCCATCATTATAATTAGAACAAACTCCGTTGAGCTTAAAAAACTCTCGTGAATAAATTTTTAGTCGTGCTGGAACAGATAATTTATTGGTAGAATTTTCAATTAAATTAGCTAATATTTTTTGCGGATGCTGTTTGGTTAAAATAAGTTCATCAAGATTAGTAACACTATTTTTTAGGAAAATAACATTCTCTTTTTCTTTCAAATTGGATGACCTTACTGTGACACTTTGATAGGAAGTGTGCGTAATTTGAATTCCCGAAATCCCTTTTAAAACGAAGGAAACTTTACCTTCAGAATTGCTTAAATTTACTTGTTTGGTTCTCAAAACCAACACCGTTGCATCTTCAATAACTGCTTTGGTATCGGCGTCTTTTAAAACTAATACAATCTCAGCGTTTTGAGAATAAAATGTAGAGGATAGAATTAAAAAAAGAAACGCAAAGATTTTTTTCATTTTCACTAAATATTTAACGAAAATAAATAATATTTTCATAAAATTTAGGAAAAAATACGAAATTAATTCAAAACCAACTTTTGATTAACGATGTAAACGGTTTAAGAGTAGCGAATTCTATAGATTCTGTAAAGAATTAGATACCAATTCGCTACCAAAAATTATTCGTTATGAAGAAATGCTTGTCTGTTTAAAAGTGTTTCATCACTTTCAACATGATTATCATCAGGCACACAACAATCTACAGGACAAACTGCAGCGCATTGTGGTTCTTCGTGAAAACCTTTACACTCGGTACACTTACCTGGAACAATGTAATAAATATCATCAGAAATCGGAGTTTGTGCTGCGTCAGAATCAATTTCGGTTCCATCAGGAAGAATTACTTTTCCTCTCAATTTTGTTCCGTCTTTATATCTCCAATCGTCTGCTCCTTCATAAATTGCAGTGTTTGGACATTCTGGCTCACAAGCACCACAATTGATACATTCGTCTGTTATAATGATTGCCATTTTTAATGTTTAAAAGTTTATGAGTTTAAAAGTTTACAAGTTAAAATAACTTACAACTTTTTTAACTTTTGGCGATTGCCAAATTTCTATTTATTAATTTTGTGCAAAATTACAATCAAAACCATTCATAAACAAGCAACATATGTTACAATTCGAGAAAAAAAAATGTTTTGTTGAATTAGGGAAATTTTTAAGCCAATTTGCCTTAGACAACTCAACCCAAAAAGAGGATGTTTTAAACAACGATTTGTTTTATAATGACTTCCTTTCTTTAATCGAATTATCGCAGTCACACAACGGATGGTTTACTCCAGATCAAGTTTATTTTTCGGTGCAATCTTGGGCAGAAGCTTTAAAAGAAGAGAATATTGATAAGTGGTTATCAAAATATTCCTTCGACTGCGCTCAGGATGACAAAAATCGTACAAAAACTGTAGGATTAATTCTAGCAGGAAATATTCCGTTGGTTGGTTTTCA
>NZ_DQDX01000017.1:19260-19727 GCF_003525665.1 Flavobacterium sp. | reverse complement strand
ATATTCCGTTGGTTGGTTTTCACGATTTTTTATCGGTTTTAATTTCCGGACATAAAGTATTGGTAAAAACATCTTCGAATGATCAACATTTGATAAAATTTTTAGCCAAATACCTTATTTCAATTGATTCAAGATTAGAAGAGTTTATTACTTTCACCGACGGAAAATTAGAAAATTTTGATGCTGTAATTGCCACTGGAAGTAACAACACGGCACGTTATTTCGAATTTTATTTCAAAGACAAACCAAGTATTATTAGAAAAAACAGAAATTCAGTTGCCGTTTTAAACGGAAGTGAATCTCATGAGGAATTAGAACATCTTGGTGAAGATATATTTAGGTATTTCGGATTAGGATGCCGAAATGTTTCTAAAATTTTTGTTCCGAAAGAATATGATTTTCAAACTTTTTTCAAAGCAATTTTCAAGTATGGCGATGTCATTCATTATGAAAAATACGCCAATAAT
>NZ_DQDX01000017.1:0-19175 GCF_003525665.1 Flavobacterium sp. | reverse complement strand
CCCAATAATTATGATTACAACAAAGCGGTTTTCTTAATGAGTAATTTCAAATTATTGGATAACGAATTCTTAACAATAAAAGAAGATCCAAGTTACGCCTCGCCTATTTCATCTGTTTTTTACGAATTTTATGAAAACATTGAAGAAATTAAATCAAAATTAAAGAATGATTCCGATCAAATTCAGTGTGTTGTTTCTAAAAACCTTATAGACAATAGCATTCCATTCGGAAAAACTCAAAAACCAGAACTTTGGGATTATGCAGATAATGTTGATACAATTGCATTTTTGATGAAAATTTAATTAATTTTATAGTTCTAAATACTTGAAAGCTATGAAAAAAATATTTATCTGGTTTGGAATTTTAATTTCATGTAATAGCTTTTCTCAAATAACACTATCTTCTTTTAGTCCGACTAGTGTTCACAATCGTTTTGGATCATCAGTTGATGCTTTCGGAAACCAAATGGTTATAACTGCGAGCAACACAATGAATATGACTCAAAGTAAAGTCTTTGTTTTCAACAAAACTTCAAGTGGTATTGTTGAAGAAACATTTTTTACTCCAGCTGATGGAATAACTACTGATAATTTTGGATATGATGTTTCAATTTATAATGATTTCATTGCTGTTGGTTCGCCCTTTAACGATCAAGTAGCATCCAACACCGGGTCTATCTATCTTTACAGAAAAGTAGCCAACACTTGGCAGTTCTTCCAGAAAATAACTCCTTTTGATGGAATAGCCGACGACTATTTTGGAACGGAAGTTGTACTTTATAATAATCAAATTTTTGTTTCATCAACTAACAATGAAACCGTAGGACAACCAACATCTAGCAATAATGGCGCTGTATATGTTTATAATTTTAACGGTGTTAATTGGCTGTTTTCTCAAAAACTCACAATCTCTGGTTCCCAAAATTTTGGTAAGGAAATTAAAGCAGAAAATAATTTACTCACGATTTCCTCCAATTCAAGTTCTGCCATAGGGAATTTGCACACTTTTACTTTTGACGGTTCTAACTGGAATAATTCTAATAATTTTTCACCGCCAAATACATCAATTGTAGATTTTGACTTAGATAACAATCAACTTTTTATATTAGATAGTAATTCCTCTATTACAATTTACAATTCTGTTTTAAGTAATTGGAATCAAACAGCAACATTATCGAATATAAATTATAATGACAAAATGCCGACTAATTTTGAAATAAAAAATGACATCCTGTTGGTGTCTTTAAACTTTCATCCACTACTTTATACAGACAAAACACCTGTGAGATTGTATAAAAAAATTAATGGCGACTGGATTTTTCAACAATTATTATACAGTAATTCCAACAGTGGGCAAGATGACTATTTTGGAACAACAATTGCAATTACTGAAAACTTAATTTTACTTGGAGCACCTAATCAAAATTATCCGTTACCATACGGCAAAGCATACACTTTTGATACAACGCTAAATGTGATTAACAATGCACTTGATGATGTAAGAATTCATCCAAACCCAACATCAGATTTAATATATTTCTCTAATGAACTATTAGATGATGTAAATTATGTCGAAGTTTTTCAAATTGATGGAAAATTGATAAAAAAAACCAAATTAGCCCAAAATACATTTTCTTTAAAAGAACTACAAAACGGCATCTATCTTATCAAATTTGTAACAAATAGTGGAATAAATATTACAAAAAAAATTATTAAACGTTAATTAGCCTTCTTTTGAGTTTCTTAATTTCAATTGAAATATTCTTAAAAATTGTTATAAACTATTACGTTTTCGTTAATAACATCGACTAATTATTGCTATATTGTAACTGCTTTTTCGTGAACGATTTCCGAAATTTGCATCATTAAATTTGCATTAATTTTACAATGAAAAAACATAACTACAGCGCTGGACCTTGTATTTTACCACAAGAAGTTTTCGAAAAATCGGCTCAAGCCATTTTGAATTTCAATAATTCTGATTTATCTATTCTAGAAATTTCGCACAGAAGCAAAGATTTTGTTGCTGTAATGGATGAAGCTAGAGCATTGGTTTTAGAACTTTTAGGACTAGAAGGAAAAGGATATCAAGCTTTATTTCTTCATGGTGGCGCAAGTTTAGAATTTTTGATGGTTCCTTATAATTTAATGAAAGCAGACGGAAAAGCTGCTTATCTTGATACTGGAACATGGGCAAATAACGCCATTAAAGAAGCCAAACATTTTGGTGAAACTGTAGTAGTTGGTTCGTCTAAAGAGCAAAATTATAATCATATTCCAAAAGAGTATTCAGTTCCAAGCGATGCTTCGTATTTTCATTGCACAAGCAACAACACTATTTTTGGAACACAAATGAAGTCGTTTCCAGATACAAATGTTCCTGTAATTTGTGACATGAGTTCTGATATTTTTTCTAGAACCTTAGATTTCTCTAAATTTGATTTAATCTATGCTGGTGCGCAAAAAAATATGGGTCCAGCTGGAGCAACTTTAGTGGTTGTAAAAGAAGAAATTTTAGGAAAATCGGGAAGATATATTCCGAGTATGCTAGATTATCAAAAGCATATTGCTGCCGAAAGTATGTACAATACGCCAGCTGTTTTTCCTATTTACGCATCGCTTCTAACTTTACAATGGCTAAAAAATCTTGGTGGAATTGCTGCAATTGAAAAAATCAATGAAGCCAAAGCCGAATTATTATATGCTGAAATTGACAGAAATCCATTATTTAAAGGAACAGCAGCCGTTGAAGATAGAAGTATCATGAATGCAACGTTCTTATTAAACGATGAATCTCACGCTCCACTATTTGATAAAATGTGGAAAGAAGCAGGGATTTCTGGATTGCCAGGACATCGTTCTGTTGGTGGATATCGCGCTTCAATGTACAACGCACTTCCACTAGAAAGTGTTCAAGTTTTAGTAGATGTAATGAAACAATTGGAAGTTGCGGTAAACGAATCTGTAATTACAGCATAAAAAAAACAAACCAAAATTATAATTGAGTTTTCACACTTTTAAACTCACAAACATTTAAACTTATAAACATAATATGAAAGTATTAGCCAACGACGGAATTTCAAAAAGCGGAATTAAAGCTCTAGAAAAAGGTGGTTTTGAAGTAATTACAACCAAAGTTGCACAAGAACAGGTTGCCAATTTTATAAATACAAATGATGTTGCTGTCCTTTTAGTGCGCAGTGCAACCAAAGTTCGTCAAGATATTATTGATGCATGTCCAGGATTAAAAGTGATTGGTCGTGGTGGCGTTGGAATGGATAATATTGATGTAGAATATGCTCGTGCCAATGGCAAACACGTAATAAACACGCCAGCTTCATCAAGCGAAAGTGTAGCCGAATTGGTTTTTGCTCACCTATTTACTGGAGTTCGTTTTTTACATGATTCTAATAGAAATATGCCACTTGAAGGCGATTCTAATTTTGAAGGATTAAAGAAAGCGTACGCAAATGGCATCGAACTTCGAGGAAAAACATTAGGAATTATTGGTTTTGGACGAATTGGGCAAGCGGTTGCTAAAATGGCACTCGGACTTGGAATGAAAGTAATTGCAGCTGATAAATTTGTTAGTAATGCCGAAATCAGAGTCGATTTTTACACCGGACAATTTATTAATGTTGACATTGTTACCGAATCGTTAGAAGATGTTTTCAAGCATTCCGATTTTATAACATTACACGTTCCGGCGCAAGAAGGTTATGTTATTGGCAAAGACGAATTTGCACTTTTAAAAGACAATGTTGGGATTGTAAATTGTGCTCGTGGTGGTGTTATTGATGAAGTTGCATTAATCGAGGCATTGGATAATGATAAAGTTTTATTTGCAGGATTAGATGTTTTTGAAAAAGAACCAACTCCAGAAATTCAAATTTTGATGCATCCTAGAATTTCACTAACTCCGCATATTGGTGCTGCAACTCTTGAAGCTCAAGATCGAATTGGAACTGAACTTGCCGAACAAATCATTGGACTTTTGAAAAAATAAACACTCCTTTTATTACAATATTGAATCCAAATCTGAAGCTATTCAGATTTGGATTTTTTTTGTAGAATTTGAACTACATTTCGAAAAACCTATTTTATTCTTTTATATCTTTGTGAAAACTTAAAAACAAAACACTATGTTTGAACAACTTACGCAATTAGTAAAACAATTTGGAAACGATGCTGTAGTAAATAATCCAGCGGTTCCTAACGAAAATAATGACGCTGTTTTAGAGGAAGCAAATTCTTCTATTATTGACAGTTTAAAAGGAATGGTTGCCAATGGAAATATCTCTGACTTGGCTGGACTTTTTGAAGGAAATAATGCAGCCGATGGATCAAATCCTGCTGTAAAACAAATAACAGATAAACTAACTGGAAGTTTAGGCGAAAAATTCGGATTGAGTTCTGATGCTGCTTCTGGAGGTGCTGGTAGTTTAATTCCTAAAATTTTAGGTTCATTGATAGGAAAAGCTAAAGATCCAAACGATTCTAGTTTCAACGTTAGTGATATTATTGGCGCTTTAACTGGTGGCGATAATCAAGCAAATGGTGGAATTATGGATGCTATTTCTAAATACGGAGGACAATTTGGCCTAGACCAAAACGCTGATGGAAAAGTAGATATGAGTGATGCTATCTCTGCAGTCTCAGGAAAATCTGGCGGACTTGGTGGATTACTAGGAAAAATGATGGGCGGAAAATAATTTTGCAACATAAATTTATAAAAAACATTCTAATTCTTTAGGATGTTTTTTTTGTTAAAACCAATTTAAAATTTAAGGTATCATTTTGTCTTTTAGTAACTTTATAAAAAAAATATGAAAAACTTAATTTACATATTTTCAATCCTATTCATTATAATTGGTTGTTCTTCAACACCTAAATCAAATTTAAATGTAAATGAATCAACAAAAAAAGTTTCAGATACTGTTAGGATTGCCAATGAAGAACTAGAATATGAAGTAATTATTATTGATGGCGGATTTAATTCTTGGCTCAATAGTGTGGCTCAACCGCGCGGATTTTACTCAGAGAGTTTTTTAGAAAATAGAAATAGAATTTGGATAACCGAATGGAACAATCGCTTTTTACAACCCAATCGTTTTAATACCAATTTATATCCAATGCAAATTAATTATGAATATGGCGTTAAATATGGATATGAAGTTAATTATTTAATATATAATTATTTAACTTATTTTCAAATTGTAAATAAACAACAACTGTCAGGATTTGTTCCAAGACCATAATTTGAGTAGTTTTGCAATACATTAATTTCAAATGAGCAACTTTAAACAACGCTGGAACATCGATTCAAATTGGCAAGTATTTGTTATATTAGTTGTGTTTGCAATTACAGGTTCAACATCGGCAGTACTTTCAAAACCAATTTTAGAATTTATCGGAATTACTAAAGACACCGTTTCGGGTTGGATCTATTATCCGCTTTACATCATTCTAATTTTTCCGGTTTACCAAGTTTTATTAGTTTCCTTCGGATTTATCTTTGGGCAATTCAAGTTCTTTTGGGCATTCGAAAAGAAAATGCTAAGAAGCGTGAAACTCGGATTTATTGCAGACTATTTTGAGAAATAAAAAAAGGAACCATTAAGTTCCTTTAAATTTTAATTATTATCTTGGTTTTTAATTACATAAGTGTAAATCCACGTAAGTGTAAATGTTGGAATAAAATCACTGAAAGGTAAAATTTCCTCTAGAAATCCTAGAACTCCGCTGACTTTACCAATCGAACCTTTATATAAATACGACAGCATAAATCCAGCAATTGGTGCCCAAATTACATCTCCAACTTCACCAAGCATTGGAATTAAATAAGTTAACATACCAATTAAATCAAACGCAATACCTATAAAAAGGTTACGCTGTTTGTTATTTGCATTTGTTAAAACATCCGATTGTAGTATCATTTTAAAAAATTAATTATTTACAAAATGAGTATACAAATCTAATGCCAAATTATTTTTCTTGCTTCATCATATTGAAGAAATCGTTGCGATTTTCTTTCTCATTAAAAACGCCACCATATTGAATGGTAGAGGTATAACTCGATTCATCTTTAATTCCGCGACTAGAAACACACAAATGCGTTGCTTCCATAACCACAATTACGTTATCTGTTTCAAGAACCGTTTTTAGTTCGTTAAAAATCTGCATAATCAATCGTTCTTGCACTTGCGGACGACGCGAATAATAATCAACGATTCTATTTAATTTTGATAAACCAATTACTTTTCCGCTAGAAACATATCCAATATGCGCTTTTCCAACAATTGGTAAAAAGTGATGTTCGCATGTAGAATTGAAACTAATATTGGCTTCCACCAACATTTTATCGTAATGATAACTGTTTTCAAAAACAGACATTTTAGGTTTATTTTTAGGATCTAATCCAGAAAATATTTCTTGAATAAACATTTTTGCTACTCTGTGCGGCGTTCCGCTTAGACTATCGTCTGTCATATCCAACCCCATTTCTTCCATAATTATATGAAAGTGTTTTTCTATGGTTTGCATTTTTTCTGCATCCGTTTTTTCAAAAGCATCAGCTCTTAAAGGTGTTTCTGCCGATGTCATTTGATGATTATCGCCAATCAATTCTTGCAATTCTTTTTCAGTTAGTGTGTTCATGGCTACTTTATATTTTTAATATTGTTTAACAAAAGTACGAAATAATTAAACAAACAGATTCCTTTAACTTTATTTTATTATTTATTCAACGATAAAAAATTTCTATAACGACTTTATTTAGCAAAATACTTTGTTACTTTGTGAAAAATTGAAGCATGATTAGAGCAACAAATATTCATAAGTTTTACGATAGTTTACAGGTCTTAAAAGGTGTTGATTTATATATTCGAAAAGGCGAAATCGTGTCTATTGTAGGCGCATCTGGAGCAGGAAAAACATCGCTTTTGCAAATACTTGGAACGTTAGACAAACCATCTACAGAAAACGGAACAACTTTAACCATCAACGGACAAGAAGTTCTTAAAATGAATGATAAATTAATTTCAAAATTTAGAAACGAACATCTCGGATTTATTTTTCAATTTCACCAATTATTACCCGAATTTACTGCTTTAGAAAATGTTTGCATTCCTGCGTTTATTGCCGGAAAAGAAAAAAAAGAAACCGAAACCGAAGCCAAACGACTACTAGACTATTTAGGATTATCTCACCGAATTGATCATAAACCCAACGAACTTTCGGGCGGAGAGCAACAACGTGTTGCAGTTGCAAGAGCTCTTATAAACAAACCAGCAGTTATTTTCGCAGATGAACCTTCAGGAAATCTAGATACAACATCGGCAGAAAATTTGCATAAATTATTTTTTCAATTACGCGAAGAATTTGGACAAACCTTTGTAATAGTTACTCACAACGAAGAATTAGCAAACATGGCCGATAGAAAATTAGTGATGGTTGACGGACTAATAAGTTCATAGATAAGTAGCAACTTTTGCAACACTATTAAACCCATAAACTCTTAAACCTTTAAACTCTTAAACTTTTAAACCCATAAACTTCTAAACTCTTAAACTAAAAAAGATGCTATTAATCTTTATATCATGGCTTTATATTTTTTTTACATCAATCAATCTTGGTTTTTGTACAAATAAAATCGTTGGTATAAAAAATCAGAACTTCGTAATAACTTCTTTTTTAGGCTTACTTTCTACAACTTTATTCGCAAGCATTTGGGCAATTTTCGGAAGAATAAATATTGAATTTCACAGTGTGCTTCTAATTTTGAATTTGATTATTTTTTTCAAATTTAACTCCGAAATCAAATTGATATACAATTCGTTTTATCAAGAATTTAAAAATCTAAATGCAACATTAAAATTTTTCTTTGCTGCAATCACAACTTTAATCATTGCGCAATGTTCTTCAATTCCGTATGTGATTGATAATGAATCCTATTACATTCAAACCATAAAATGGCTAAACGAATACGGATTTGTAAAAGGATTGGGAAATCTACATATATTTTATGCCCAAACTAGCGGTTGGCACATTGCCCAAAGTGCGTTCAACTTCTCTTTCTTGTATAAAAATTTCAATGATTTAAGCGGATTTTGTTTGCTTCTCGGAAATATTTTCGCAATTTTCAAACTCAACGAATACTTTTCTACAACCAATAAAAACTACTTAATTATAGGATTACTTCCATTGGCGAACGTGTTTTTCTTTCAATTTATCAGCGCGCCATCACCAGATATTCCTATTTATATTTTAACGTTTATTATCTTTTTTTACTTTATTGAAAATTTCAAAAACACAACAATTGATGACTTTAATTTAATTACTCTTTTAGTACTGTTTGCTTTATTCATCAAAGTAACTTCGGTGGCATTATTGATTCTTCCAATAATTTTATTGATTACTAATTTCAAATCATTTGCTCCAAAATTACTTCCAATTATCAGCTTCGGATTGCTATTTTTATCACTATTTATTATCAAAAACAGTTTGTTAACTGGATACCCATTATTTCCGTTTACCAGATTAGAATTAGATTCAAATCACATTATACCAAGAAACGTAATTAGTTTTTTCTTTTCCGAACAAATGCGTTACAATTACTTCATTTCAGAAAGTGATTTAAACCAATTATCCTTTTCACAAATCGCAATTAAATGGCTTTTATCTTCAAAGATCAATGCAATTTTTAATGCTTTAACCATACTAATTGTTGCTATCAGTCCGTTTTTTATTTTTAAGTATTTCAATAAAAAATCCGTTTGGATTATCTATTTTGTAATTCTTTTTCAATTACTAATTCTACTATTTACATCACCCCAATACCGCTTTTTCATTCACTTAACGCTGTTTTATAGTTTCTTTATTTTTGCTTGTTGGTTTGCCAATAAAAAACTCATTTTTGCTTCCTATTACTTATCAATTGGATTAATCGCTGTAGTTTTATTTTTTCCTATCAGTTATAAATCGTTAACCGAAAATAAACTAATAGGCAAAAACAGCAGATTTTCTGCAACAAACATTCTTTATCCGCACAACAATTCCAAGTGGACCACAACATTTGATTCAGTTCAAAAAGGCAACCTAAAATTCAATTCACCAACCAACAATTACTTTTTTTGGGGTTCTGGAAATGGCAATTTACCAAGCGTAAATAAAGTGCAAATTGAATATTTCGAAAAGTATTATCAAGTACTTCCACAACAAACGACAACCGATTTAAAAGACGGATTTTACGCCAAAAAACTTTCGTCAAATGAATAAATTAGAACTAAAAGAATTCCTTGACGAGAAAGTAGAATTATACAATAATCCGAACTTCATCGAAAGTGATCCAATTCAAATTCCACATCAATTTTCACTAAAAGAAGACATTGAAATCGCTGGATTTCTTGCAGCAACAATAGCTTGGGGAAACCGAAAGATGATTATCAATAATTCCAAAAAAATGATGGATTTGATGGGAAATTCTCCTTACGATTTTGTCATGTCCCATTCAGAAAACGATTTAGAAAAACTTGAAAATTTTGTTCACAGAACTTTCAATGGAGGCGATTTTTCTACATTTATAAAAGGATTGCAACACATTTACAAAAACCATAACGGATTGGAAGTCGTTTTCTCTAAAAACATAGAAGAAAATTCGATGCAAAAAAGCATATCCGAATTCAAAAAAACATTTTTCGAAATCAATCACCAATCGCGAACCCAAAAACACATTTCCGATCCTTTAAACAATTCGGCAGCCAAAAGAATCAACATGTTTCTTCGTTGGATGGTGCGCAACGACAATAAAGGTGTCGATTTTGGTATTTGGAAAACCATTCCAACATCTTCATTATCGTGTCCGTTAGACGTTCATTCTGGAAATGTTGCCCGAAAATTAGAACTTCTTTCAAGAAAACAAAACGACGCAAAAGCATTATTAGAACTCGATTCAAACCTTCGTGAATTAGATAAAAACGATCCAGTAAAATACGATTTTGCCCTTTTCGGATTGGGTGTTTTCGAAAAATTCTGACATTGATAATTCGCGATTTTTAATTCGTAATTCGTAATTTTTTATCTATTTTTGCCCAAACTTTAACAGAATAAATAAACATGCTTATCATCGGAATCGCAGGCGGAACAGGATCAGGAAAAACAACAGTTGTTCATCAAATTATGAACGAATTACCCGAAACTGAAGTCGGAATAATATCGCAAGATTCTTACTACAAACAAAACGTAGGAATGAGTTATGAAGAACGCAGCAACATCAATTTCGATCATCCGCGCGCTATCGATTTCGAACTTTTAGTACAACACCTAAAAGAATTAAAAGCCGAAAAAACCATCGAGCAACCAGTTTATTCGTTCGTAACTCATAACAGAACCGACGATACAATTATCACACATCCAAGAAAAGTAATGATTGTAGAAGGAATTCTAATCCTAGCAAATCCAGACCTTCGCGACATGTTTGACATCAAAGTTTTCGTTCACGCCGATTCAGACGAACGCTTAATTCGTCGTTTAAAACGTGACATTGCAGAACGTGGTCGTGATATGGAAGAAGTACTCAATCGTTACCAAACGACACTAAAACCAATGCACCAACAGTTCATCGAACCTACCAAAGCATTCGCCGACATCATCATACCTAACGACAAATACAATACAGTAGCCATCGACGTAGTTCGCGCCGTAATCAACCAACGTATAACCTAATTTCATACCTTTAACACATGAAAAAATGGTTTCAAAACCTCATCAGCAACTATCCATTTCTTAAATTTTTAGGAAGTCGATACACCTTGGTTTTACTTTTTTTCATCGTTTGGATGCTGTTTTTAGACAACTATTCCTATTTTGATCACCGCATTTTGGACCAACAAATCAACGAACTAGAAGAAAATAAAAGATACTACCAAGACGAAATTGCCAAAGACGAACAAAGCATAAAAAACCTCAATAATCCGGGTCAAACCGAACGATATGCACGCGAAAAGTATTACATGAAAAAAGACAGCGAAGACATATACATTATTGACATTGAAGAAGATAGAGAAAAAGACAGTTTATTCGAAGCGAAACAGTAGGCATTTCGAAAAACGCAATTCCTGCTTTCCGCTTTACTTCGTGCCACTGCAATCAGGGCTAAACAGCAAACTTTAAACTAGATATCACGGTTCTACTGAAATTTATCTTTAAAATTAAATCCAATTTATTACAAATTGTCACACTGAGCTTGTCGAAGTGCTGCTATCAATACGAAGTATCTTTTACAAAAAGTATATACCAATTTTGCAAATAATCAAATTTAAATCTCTTTAAAAAGATAATTTTTAACTAAATTTGATGCAATAAAAAGCACTATAATTGTGAATACAAAAAACACACTTTTTTCAGATTTTGAAGCCGTAAGTTCCAAGCAATGGAAACAACAAATTCAGTACGAACTAAAAGGCGCCGACTATAACGAAACGCTCGTTTGGGAAAGCCCAGAAGGCATCAAAGTAAAACCGTTTTATCACAGCGATGAATTTGAATCAGCGTCCGAACTTTCTATAAATACACCAAAAGAAGCGTTTTCAATTCTGCAAAACATCTTCGTTCACGACGTTAAAAAATCGAACGAGCGTGCATTAGACAGCTTAAATCGTGGCGCAGAAAGCATTCGATTCACTATTGAAAATGAAACCATTTCGATAGAAAATTTAATGCAAAATCTTCCTTTAGAAAAGGTAACGTATTCTTTTTATTTGCCATTTCTCTCAATCGATTTCGTCACTAAATTAAATAACTTTTTAGCCAAGAATAAAGCCAATTTTATTATTCAATTAGATCTAATTGGACAATTGTGTAAAGACGGAAACTGGTTTGAAAATGCAGAAAAAGATTTTGAAAAACTAAATCAGATTTCCAAATTTTCTCAAAGTTCATTTCTAAACATTAATTCAGAAATTTACCAAAACGCTGGAGCCAATATTGTGCAACAATTAGCCTATACTCTAGCACATATTAATGAATATTTCAACAGAATTCCAGCTATAAATCAACCTATAACCATCGAAGTTTCGGTTGGAACCAATTACTTTTTTGAAATTGCAAAACTTCGTGCGCTGCGTTTATTATTCACGACTTTAGCATCAGAATACAATCATAATCTGGATTGTCATATCGTTGTAACGCCAACCAAACGCAACAAAACATTGTACGATTACAATGTAAATATGCTTCGCACCACAACCGAATGCATGTCTGCAATTCTTGGTGGCGCAAACGCAATTGCCAATTTACCTTACGATGCGTTGTATCACAAAGACAACGAATTTGGCGATAGAATTTCCAGAAATCAATTGCTTATTTTAAAACACGAAAGTTATTTTGATAAAGTAAACAATCCTGCTGATGGAGCATATTATATTGAAAGTTTAACCAAACAATTAGCCGAAAAAGCCTTACTACTTTTTAAAGAAATTGAAGCAAACGGTGGATTTATAAAACAATTATCTGAAGGAACTATTCAGAAAAAAATCAGCGAAAGTGCTCAAAAAGAACAAGAATTATTCGACAGCGGAAAAGAAATTTTATTAGGAACCAATAAATATCCTAACAAAAACGACAAAATGAAACACGATTTAGAATTGTATCCTTTTGTAAAACAAAATCCGAGAAAGACATTAATTGTTCCAATTATTGAAAAACGTTTGGCTGAGAAATTAGAACAAGAACGATTAGCATCGGAATAATTCATAACTTTATCAAAAAGAAACTATGGAAGCGATAAGACAAACTGTAAAAGTTAAAAACCATACCATCAATATTATTTTACCTGATGATTTTAATGCCGAATTTGTTGATGTTATAGTTTTACCATCGCAAAATGATGAATATTCTATTCCACAATGGCAAATAAATGAAGTTAGAGAACGAACTGAAAAATACCTTAAAAATCCAGAAAATGTAACAGACATTGATGACTTTTTAAAAGAAATTGAGAATGACTTATAAAGTTGTTATAATTGATGAGGCTAAAGTTGATTACAATAAATCCTTAAAATGGTACAAGGATATTAACCCAAAATTAGCAGAACGATTCAATTTATCATTCAAAGAAAGTTTGGCATTAATTAAAAAGAATCCACTACATTATCAGATTCGATATGAAGATGTTAGATTAATAATGATTGCCAAATTTCCATATTTAATACATTTCACAGTTTACGAAAAATTGATAGTTATTAAAGCAATTTACCATTCATCAAGAGACAGCAAACTAAACATCTTTTAATTTTTAGATTTTGAGAAAAGACATACAACACATCACTTTGACAAATTCCAAAAGTCAAAATACAAATACAAGCGGTGAAGAACAAACTTTCCACACTGCTGAAAACATCGATTTAAAGAAAATCTACTCCAAAGAAGACATTCAAGGACTAGAACATTTAGATTTTGGTGCTGGTTTTGCACCCAATCTTCGCGGACCTTATGCTACAATGTACGTGCGTCGTCCATGGACAGTGCGCCAATACGCAGGATTTTCCACTGCTGAAGAAAGTAATGCTTTCTATAGAAGAAATCTTGCAGCAGGACAAAAAGGGCTTTCGGTAGCATTTGATTTAGCTACACATCGTGGTTATGATTCTGATCACGAACGTGTTTTTGGAGACGTTGGAAAAGCTGGTGTTGCCATAGATTCGGTGGAAGATATGAAAATATTATTCGATCAAATTCCACTGGATGAAATGTCGGTTTCTATGACTATGAATGGTGCGGTTTTACCAATCATGGCTTTTTATATTGTTGCTGCAGAAGAACAAGGAGTTGCTCCAGAATTACTTTCGGGAACTATCCAAAACGATATTTTGAAGGAATTTATGGTGAGAAATACCTACATCTATCCGCCAACGCCTTCGATGAAAATCATTGCTGATATTTTTGAATATACCAGTAAAAAAATGCCAAAATTCAACTCAATTTCTATTTCGGGTTACCACATGCAAGAAGCTGGAGCAACGGCCGACATTGAATTGGCATACACTTTGGCTGACGGTTTAGAATACATCCGAACTGGTTTAGCAACCGGAATGAAAATCGATGAGTTCGCTCCTCGCCTATCCTTTTTCTGGGCAATTGGTATGAATCATTTTATGGAAATTGCCAAAATGCGTGCCGGACGAATGTTATGGGCAAAATTGCTAAAACAATTCAGTCCGAAAGACGAAAAGTCATTGGCTTTGAGAACGCATTGTCAAACTTCGGGTTGGAGTTTAACAGAGCAAGATCCTTTTAATAATGTAGCTCGAACTGGCATTGAAGCAGCAGCTGCAGCATTTGGTGGAACACAATCATTACACACCAACGCCTTAGACGAAGCGATTGCATTACCAACCGATTTCTCTGCTAGAATTGCCAGAAACACCCAAATCTTTTTACAAGAAGAAACCAAAATTTGCAAAACCGTTGATCCTTGGGCTGGAAGTTATTACGTAGAGAGTTTGACCAACGAAATAGCGCAAAACGCCTGGAAACTTATTGAAGAAGTGGAAGAATTAGGTGGAATGACCAAAGCCATCGAAGCTGGAATTCCGAAGTTGCGTATTGAAGAAGCTGCTGCAAGAAAGCAAGCGAGAATTGACAGTAGCCAAGATATTATTGTTGGTGTAAACAAATTTAGATTAGAAAAAGAAGATCCATTACAAATTTTGGATGTCGATAACGATATGGTGCGCAAGCAACAAATTGAGCGTTTGACACAAATAAAAAGTACACGCGATAACAACAAAGTTGCCGAATGTTTAGCAAAATTAACTGCTGCTGCAAAGGCATCAACTGAAAATACAACAGATTCTGATAGTCATCAGGATAATAATTTACTATCTTTAGCCGTAGAAGCTGCGAGAAACAGAGCCACATTAGGTGAAATTAGTGATGCTTTGGAAGCAGTTTTCGGAAGATATAAAGCACAAATTAGAAGTTTTAGCGGCGTGTATAGTAAAGAAATAAAAAACGACGAGAGTTTTGAAAAAGCAAAACAACTAGCCGATGCCTTCGCCAAAAAAGAAGGTCGTCGTCCAAGAATTATGATTGCTAAAATGGGACAAGACGGACACGATCGTGGTGCGAAAGTAGTTGCCACAGGTTATGCCGACGTAGGTTTTGACGTGGATATTGGACCATTATTTCAAACGCCACAAGAAGCTGCTAAACAAGCTGTAGAAAACGACGTTCATATTCTTGGAGTTTCTTCGTTAGCTGCTGGACATAAAACTTTAGTGCCTCAAGTTATTGCCGAACTTAAAAAATACGGACGCGAAGATATTATGGTAATTGTTGGTGGTGTAATTCCTGCGCAAGATTACCAATTCCTTTTTGATGCTGGCGCGGTTGCTGTTTTTGGTCCTGGAACTAAAATTAGTGAAGCTGCGATTAGTATTTTGGAGGTTTTACTTGAAGATTAATTTAGTTGGCAGTATTCAGTAGCAGTTGGCAGTTTGACCAATATAAACTAAACGAATTTTGTCATTTCGGCAAAGGATAAATCACATATTACATTATGAAGCACCGACCGAAAGTTGGTGTTTTTTTTTTATAAATTAAGAGAGTAAAAATTAAGTTCTTTTAAAAAAAAACCTAACAGGTTTTGAAAACCTGTCAGGTTTAAAATATAAGTAACTGAATAATATTGTTTAATGAAGTTTTCTAAAATTTCAAAAGTTAAAATGGTTATTCAAATAGCCCTGATTGTAGTGGAAAGCTCCCGATTTTTTCGGGACTTGTAACGAAAAGCAGGAAAATGGATTACTGATAATGCCCGAGCGATTCGCTTCAAATAAAAAAAACAGCCTTGAAATTTCTATCAAAGCTGCTTTCCCATTTTAACCTAACTAATTAACTAATATATTGTTATTTCTGCTAAATTTTGGTTTTCTCGAACGGTTCCTAACTGAATCGTTTGCAATGTGCGTTCGGTTTTGCCATTTTTAGTTGTATAAATTTCAACCATAACTGTTGTTGGTCCGTTTTCTGTTAAAGCACTTTCTCCAAAAAAATTGGTTTTTATAGTGTATTTTCCTTTTACAGCATTGCGCAATAAGTATTGTTCTGGTCCATAACCTTGCGTAAAATCTTTAGAAAAACGCGCTCCAATTTGGGTATCACGATGACCATAGTAACATTCTTCATTGGTTGGTTCAATTACATGCAAATCGATATCGGTGTCCATTTGGTTCCAGTTTAGAATAATTCGAACGTCAATTGGCATTTTATTCAAATACTTCTTGTCTAATTTATCGGTGTTGATTGATTTATGTGTGGCAATCATTCGATTAATATCCATCAAAATAATATCTTCTACACCTGAATATTGTCCGCTCATTTCTCCGAAATAATTTACTTCTAAAGCCTTAATCAATTCATCAAAAGCCGCTTGATATTGTTTATTATCTTCTAATGTTAAACCCAAATCACGATGCGCTTGTGGTTCTTGAGCTCTCCAAATTGCTACTTGATTAGCTGTATGCAAAGCATCATCATAAGCTTCCCATTGGCGTAATAAATAGGTTAATGATTTGTATAATTGATGATTTTCAAGTCCTAAATCGGCAATATTACTTAAAATTAGTAATGCTTTTTGTTTATCACCAGCAGCATAAAAATGATTGGCAACATCAAAATAAAAACTCGGATTGTTGATTTGATCTTCACGCAATTGCAGATAAGCTCCGTATTTTTTATCCATCGAAACACCATCCAGAACTTTTAAATACACGCGATCTGGACTCCAAGAATTTATTTTCACTTTATCATTTTCAAAATATCCATTAGAAGAATTAAACTCAAGTTCTTTATCATCAGAAACTTGAAGTCCAGAAACTTTTCCTTCTAAGGATGGAACAATATTTTTATTTGCTGCTTGTGTAATTTCTTGTGTTCTGATAATATTTACAGAAGAAGTCATTGCCATTTTCCTTTTAGAAACACCTTCAGATAGAAGTTCATCTCGTTTTTCGTCTTCTTCAAAATCTTTTGATTCTCTTTTGATACCATTTGCGCCTACAACCAAAACTTCATCTAAATTGGTAGAAGAATTGGACATTATCACATTATAATTATTGGCACGACCAATTTTAATTTCTTTCTGTTCTAATCCTACAAATGAAAAAACCAAAATATCACCTCGTTGTGCGTTAATAGCAAACTTTCCATCAATATCTGTCATAACACCTTGGTTTTTCCCTTTAATAACAACGGTTGCGCCTGGTAAAGTACTTACATTATCGGAAACAACGCCTCTAATATTTCCAACTTTTGCAGCATTTGTAACCGGAATTGGTTTTGGCATACTGTATTTAACATCATTTTTCCACCAAGCCGAAAGTTGCTCATAGTAAGTGGCTACATTCTCCCAATTGCTGTATTTCTTGGCTTTTGCCGATTCTATTTGTTGTTTCATGATACGATCAAATTCTTCACGCAATTCTGCCGGAGGAATAATTTCATACTGAATATAATCGTGTAAATTTTCGAGAACAATTAAAGAAGTATTCTGAGTTACAATTCCGTATTTCTTTCCCATTAATTCAATTTCATCGGCATATTTTTTATACTGAATTTCTAGAAAAGCAATCTTCTTTTGAGCCCAAAGTTTTTCAATACTTATTTCTTCCGAAGCCTGTTTTGTTGCATCAATTGTGATAGTTTTCTCTAAAATCGGAGTATCATCATAACCAAATTGCAACGTTACTTCGTTGGTTTCTTTTAATGAAATTCCAGCCATACTAAAACTTCCAGAAACTGGTGTTCCAATCATTGGATACATTTCGGTTACCAAATAATTGTCTTTAATGCCTAAAAATTTTAAACTTTGATATTGCAATTTATTCAAGCCATCAGAAACATTTAATTGATTCAAATTGATGAAATTCCCACCAGATTTTATGGCATTAAAATTCAGGAAAGCATAATCAGATGATGCCATCGAAGTGATTGTATACACTGGTTTTTTAGTCTCCGAAAAGACATTCGAACTTAAAGAAGATAATCCGTCGGTGAAAAATAAATATTCATCGTGCAAAGGCAATTTTATTTTAGAAAAACGAGTTCCACCATCATATTTTACACTTTCTAAAATAGATTTTAATGTTGCCCAATCTCCATTTTTAATCGGATAAGAATTCCTTTTTTCGAAATTATAACCAGCAAAATACAACGTTACTTCTACCGAGTTTAATGCTTTAAAATAGGCGTCTAATAATTGTAACTCTTTCTTCAAATCGCGCTTTCTACAACTTAAAGAAACGTCCCAAATTAATGCAATAGAATTCGGAGTTTTCTTTTTTACATTCTTACTTTCTATGATAGTATTGGAATAAAAATAATGTTGATTGTTAACCGATTGCACGACAACACTGGGAATATCAGCACGAATTGGAATCGTAATAACCAATTTATCTTTTGGTTTATACTGATTTCGTTTGATGGATGCCACATAATTCTGATTCATGTTTTCTAAAGCAATTGTGCCTTCTTGATTGATAACTGTTGGAACAGAAGTTGCGCCGATAACAGCAATATTCAACTCAAAAACATCTAAATTATACGGATAAGTTGTAAGCATTTGATAGGATAAATGCGTCGCGTCAAAATTGGAAAGCTCTTGCTCATAACCAATAATTACAATGCGCTCTTTTTTTGGTAGTAACGGATAAATTCGAGTTCGAAAGTTATTTCCTTCTACTTTTTCAAGCAAACCTGGATCAACACGACGATGTTCGATAGCTTCAAAAACTTGCTTTCCTTTATTTTTATTTACAGGAACAGCTTCACGCATTTTACCATTAATGTCAATGGCATATCTTGAAACAGAAACGCCTTCGGGCAACGGAAACATTAGCTCTGCTTCCATTTGACGATTGGTTCCATTATAAAAATGCATTTCTGTAGTTGTGTAAGCAATATTTCCTACCACTTTTACAGAAACTTTTAACTGACTTAAACGTACAAGAGCAGAATCTTTGCCTTTTACATTCAACTGCGGACTTTGAGCTTGAACAAAACTACCAAAGAATAGTAATGATATTAGAATTATATTTTTCATAAAGTTGGATTTTTAAATTGAATTAAGAAACCGGTATACTGTTATAGAGTGTAATTTTTATAAAAAGGTTGGGAAG
>NZ_DQDX01000182.1 GCF_003525665.1 Flavobacterium sp. | reverse complement strand
AGCGTCAGATGTGTATAAGAGACAGTTATAAAGGTAGTTCAAACTTATTGTTGTTTAACTTTTTTAACAAATAATTAAACAAAGTTTGATGTTTTATAAACAATTGAAAATAAGACATTAATAGTTGTAAATTACTTCCACTTCAACGATTCCATCAAGTTTTGCATGTCGTTTTTAATGTAATCTGCGGCAGGCATTATGGAGTCAAAATTAGGCTTAGCGTAGAAATAAACCGATCCAGTTACAAAGTGTTTAATGCTATCAGTTACATAAAATTGGTTGTTGGTAGCAGCATTTCCGCCTACTTGATAGAACATTCCGTACACTTTTTGGTCGTTGTTTATAAAGGGTTGCTCGAGAATATCATCGGCTTTAATAACGTGTTCGTAAGTTAGTTTTTGAGCATCTTTTAGTAATTTCTCAATATCTCCGTTTACAGTTTTATAAGTCAAATAAATAGTTGCCTTCATTTTAGGATACGTTATCGTAAATCCACAATCAGTTTTCTCAGTAATTACAGCATCCGAATTTAAATTAAAAGTAAACGGACAATGATTTTCAAACGCTGCATATTTGGCAACTTTGTAATCCAATCGCAATTGGCTGGTTGGCTTTGGTAAAACTTCGTCTTTGCAACTTGTAAAAAGCAATAGACTTAAAACTAAAGTTACTCCTATTATATATTTAAAATTTTTAAGCATCAATGGTTACTTTTATTTGTTTAACTCTTTTTTTATCAACTACTTCTATTGTAAAAAGACAATTTTCAAAATTAATCTTTTGTCCTTTTTTAGGGAAATTACCTAATATTTCCAAGATAAAACCGGCTAAAGTTTCGGCTTCTCCTTTTCTTATTTCAAATGAATTTTCGTCAACATCAATAATTCGATAAAAATCTTTCAGGTTAATTTTACCTTCAAACAGGAAATTTTTATCATCAATTTGAGAATAATTAATGTTTTCATCATCAAATTCGTCACTAATGTCACCAACAATTTCTTCAATTACATCTTCAAGCGATACAATTCCAGATGTTCCGCCATATTCGTCAACCACGATTGCTAAGTGACTTTTCATACTTTGGAAATCTTTCAATAAGTCGTCCAACTTTTTATTTTCTGGAACAAAAAATGGTTCGCGCAGCAATGTTTTCCAATCAAATTCTTTTTTGTTTATATGCGGAATCAAATCTTTAATAAACAAAACGCCTTCTATATGATCTATATTGTCTCGGTAAACCGGAATTCGTGAATATTCTTTGGCGACAATCTTAGGATAAATCTCGGCAAAAGTTTCATCGATGTCTAAAGCAAATAAATCTATCCTCGGACTCATGACTTGTTTTGTATCGGTGCTACCAAAAGAAACAATGCCTTCTAGTAATTTTTGTTCTTCTTGAGTAGTATCATCAGATGAAGTTAATTCTAACGCTTGCGATAATTGATCTACAGAAAAATTGGTTTTTTGTTTGCCCAATTTCTCCTGAATATAATTGGTGCAAGCACGCATTGGCAAACTTATCGGCGAAAGCAATTTGTCTAAAACAGATAACGGATAGGTTATCAAAAGCGCAAATTTTATATTATTTCTACTGGCATACACTTTAGGGATAACTTCGCCAAAAAGCAAAAGTAAAAAAGTAACGAGAATTACTTCAACAATAAATTTTAAAAGAGTAGATTCAATTACTGAAAAAACACCATTTAAGGAATAGGAAAAAAGAATAACAACACCAATATTTATAAAGTTATTGGCCACTAATATGGTAGCCAATAATTTTTTAGGTCTTGCTAGTAATTCATTTATAATGTTTGCTTTGGATGAATTTTTCGAGTTTAATTCATCTAAATCAGATTGACTTAAAGAAAAAAGTGCCACTTCTGAACCGGAAATCATTGCTGAAAAAAAGAGCAGAATTATAATCCCAATAATGCCAAAAAGCAAGTTGGTATCAAGATTTGCTAATAATTGAAAACTGGGCTCTGGGTCCAAATTTTATTTTATTGGTTAATAATCATTTTCGATTCCCGAATTTGATCCGTCAAAGTTAGGGTTTTTTGAATCAGAACCAGAAATTTGTTTGTTTCCGTCAGTATCTTTTTTAACATTCAAAAAAGTAAACTCAGTAACCTGAATCTCTGTTGTATATTTTGTAGTTCCGTCTTCGGCTTGCCATTGACGTGATTTTATTCTACCTTCAACATAAATTTTATCGCCTTTTGTTAAGTATTTTTCACAAATTTCGGCCGCTTTATTTCGCACAACAAGATTATGCCACTCGGTAGAAGTGATTTTTTCGTTAGTGCTTTTGTTGATGTAAATTTCGTTTGTAGCTAGTGGAAATCTTCCAATACAATTTCCGCCTTCAAAATAATGCATTTTAATATCATCACCAAGATGACCAATTAGCATAACTTTATTCAATGTTCCGTTCATGATTTAGCAATTTGTGAAATTCAAAATTACGAATTAAATAGAATACTTTTCAATAAAATTGTAAATTACTACCGGAAAAGGATAATTTTTCAATGAATCCAATGGTGTATTACTTGTAATTTCTAGCGTTACATCGACTTTGTAAAAATTTATATGTAATTTTTGATGTGACAATTTATGGATAATTTGCGTTTCATTGTACTTTGATACCGATACAATTCCTAGATTTGAATACATTTCGTGAATTCTATTTTCTATAGTTTCAAAATTTAGCTCTTCATTACTTTCTATAACAGGAAATTCATATAGGTTGTGCCAAATACCTTTATCAATTCTCTTGTTAATAATGGTATTGTTGTGATTGTCTAAAAATAGTAAGTAGTTAAAAAATCGATTAGTGACTTTGGTTTTCTTCAATTTAACAGGAAGTTCGGCCACTTTTTTCTTTTGTAAAGCAGCGCAACTCGAGTTAAAAATACAAATTCCACAATTCGGATTTTTAGGAACACATTGCAATGCTCCAAATTCCATAATTGCTTGATTAAATAAAGCTGGATTATCATTCGGAATCAATTCTTTTGCCAAAGCAGAAAATTCTTTTTTAGCCGAACTCGATGCAATATCGGTTTCAACATCAAAATACCGTGCTAAAACTCTAAACACATTTCCATCAACAACCGGAACAACTTCGTTAAAAGCGAAAGAAGCAATTGCCGCTGCGGTATATTCACCAATTCCTTTTAGTTTTAATAAATCGGAATAGTTGTTTGGAAAATTTCCGTTTAGTTCAAATGCTATAATTTGAGCCGTTTTGTGCATGTTTCTAGCTCTCGAATAATATCCTAATCCTTGCCAAAGTTTTAAAACTTGCTCTTCATCGGCTTTCGCCAAATCAAAAACAGTAGGAAAAGCTTCCATAAATGCATGAAAATAAGGCATTCCTTGTGCAACACGCGTTTGCTGAAGCATGATTTCTGATAGCCAAATAGGATAAGGGTTGGTAGTATTACGCCAAGGTAAATCGCGTTTATTTTGTAAATACCATTGCAATAATGAGTTAGAAAAAGTCATAATTAATTTTAGGTTAGCAAAAGTAAATCTTTATGTGAT
>NZ_DQDX01000217.1:15585-22495 GCF_003525665.1 Flavobacterium sp. | reverse complement strand
AAATCCGATTTTTTTGATTTCAGCGTAAATCAAAACAAAGTTAATTTTAATATAACAAACCCAGCAAAATTTCCTACTTCAATTAAAACTAGATTTAGAGCTAATAATCAAAATTATGGTTTAATTGCTGATGTAATTTCACCTTTTCAAGGTATTATTTTGGTTGACCAAAATGAAAATATCATTAAAGATGATGAGATATATTTAGATAAAATAAAAGGATGGCGTTTAATTACTAATTCGCATGGTAAAGAATTCGAAATAAGATTTTCAAATAATAAGAATCAGGAAATTGTTATTTCAAAAAAGATAGAACGAAAAGTAATACCGTTTTTTGAGTTTTACGATACGTTTAAATCACTTTTTCAGCTTTACAATATTATCGATATCGATAATTTTTTAAAAATGGAAATTTTTGAACTATTACCCAATAATAAGAATCGGAAAATTAAAAGTTATAGTGTCAAACAGTTTTCTGAAACAATAAAATGGCAAGTAAATGATGAGAACACAATAAAATTTGATGAAATTTCAAACATTGATATTTCCAATGATGTATATGCTTTGCCACTTGATTGTGATTTGGAACATATCGATAAGATTGAAATAACAAAAGATCAAGATTTTTATTCAATTAATGCAACCAAGGCAGATAAATTTATTCTCTTCACTGATAAAAATTCAAAAATCAAAATTAAGCCGGAGTTTATCTCAGTTAATCCAGAAAATGAATTGACAAATGTTGAGGATAGAAATATTAGAATAACAAACTATTCTCAGCAACTTTTAGCCGAAGATTTTACTAGTGATGTTTGGAATAAGTTTTGGGCATATTATTATTTATGTAAAGAAAATGATTTGCCATTTGCAACTTTTGATATTATAAAAGCAATAACAACTTCATCTGAATTAGCAGCAAAGGCATTTTCATTTTTATCATTAAAGTTTGATGCAAACGAATATAGGTTTTCAGGGAATGATTTTGTTGAATTGGAAAATGATTTAGGTTTTTCTTTCCATTGGGTAGACACAAATCATTGGTTAGATAATTTTGAAAAAAATCCCGAACTAATAAGTGCTGTTTTCTCAATGTTTGATTTACAATACAAAAAGTTAAAAATAAATATTTTTGATGAAAATGAAAATAATCAATTTCTTTTCAATTCAGAACTTAATAAATTAAGACAACGTTTAGGTTCTAGAATTATTCAAGAATTACCATCGTTTAGTATTTACCATGATAGAAGTCAATATGTTAAAGAATTACCTAGTCAAGATTGGCCAGACAAAGTAAATATTTTAGTTATGGTACCTCTAATTGTAGCTTCATCCATTAGTGGTAAAATGGACAGTTTATGGCACGTAAATGGTGACAATTTCAGAAGAAGAATTAAGTATGTGGAAAACCTTGATAAAAAGTGGTATGAAGAATCATTAATCTATTATTTAAACTAAACTAATTATGAGCCAAGAAATTAAATTTAAAAAAATATACAGTGAAATTCAAGATAGATTAAAAGAGTCTATTCTATCACTTTGGGCAACTGGTGATGCTCAATTTCAAAATTATTTATCAGAGTTATTTGAAGAAGAAAAATTATTAGCAGAGCCAGTTTTCCAAAATACTTTTCCATGGACACCAGCAAAGGAGACTTTTGGTGATTTAACTAATTTGTTTGATAATAATTTCATAAATAAACTGGATAAAATTAAAGGAGAATACGAATTTCCAAAAAATAGAAATCCCTATGTACATCAAATAAAAAGTTGGAAAGTACTTTTGGATGAAAAGAAATCTATAGCAGTAACAACAGGTACGGGTTCTGGTAAAACAGAATGTTTTATGTTGCCTGTTCTACAAGACTTATACGACAACTGTCAAAACGAACCTGGAGTAAGAGCCATATTCTTATATCCTTTGAATGCATTAATAGGTAGCCAGAAAAAAAGAATGGATGCATGGGTAAAAGCTTTAGATGGTTTAACTTATGCAGTATATAATGGTATTACAGTTGATGGTAATACAACTGCAAAACAGAGAAGTGATGCATTTCCGGAGTTAATAGATAGAAAAGATATTAGAGAAACTCCTCCGCAAATCCTCTTTACAAATCCTTCAATGTTAGAATACATTTTGGTTAGAGATAAAGATGTTCAATTATTAGAAAATTCAAAAGGTAAACTTCGTTGGATTTTATTAGATGAAGCACACACATTAGTAGGTTCAGCAGCTACGGAAATGGCTTTATTAATTAGAAGAGTTGTGGATGCTTTTGAAGTTAATATAAAAGATTTACGTTTTGCTATTACTTCCGCAACTGTTGGGAGTGGTGAAGAAAGCGAAAATAGTCTAAAAGATTTTATGGCTAATCTTTGCGGTATTGAAAAAAATCAAATTGAAATAATTACTGGTAAGAGAGAATTTAAAGAATTGCCAGATAATTTTCAAATAGATAATAAACATGAAATAAAACTATTAAGACAAAAGGTCTACAATTCAGATGCTATTACTTTATCTGAATTAACCAATAGTTTTATTGACAAAAAGGCTTCACAAAATGAAAAATTACTTGTAGTAGATGATATAATTGAAAATAAAGTAAATGACGTTTCTATTTTACCTTTAAGAGCTCATTTATTTTCACGTGGTATTGGAGGCGTTTATGTTTGCTCAAATCCAAATTGTGATAAGCATAAAGGTTTTGATGCAAAAAGTATAATGGGCACAATGACAACCTATGCAGAAAAAAACTGTTCAAAATGTACATTTCCAATGTTTGAATTAGTGGCATGCCGTTCTTGTGGTAATGAGTTGTTAAAAGCAGATAAAAAAAGAGAAAATAATGATCATTATTTAAAATTAGCAACATCTATTAATCAAGATAGCTTCATAATTGATGATGTAGACAATGACGAAAATGATGATTCTAATTCAATAACTGAGTCATTCTTTTTTACTAAAAGTAATAATAGTAAAAGATATGTTCCATATACTACTAGTTTTGGAATTGAAAATAATGGTAAAATAAATACAACTCAAGAAGATTTCATTGAAGCGGAAAGAAAAGGCGAATGCGTTTGTCCGTATTGTTCTAGCAAACTTGATAATCCATTACATTTTAGAATATCCTCTTCATTTATGAATAGAATTCTATCGGATATATTTTTAGAAAATACTCCAGGTGCTGATGAAATTCGTTCTGAAATGTTGTGGGAAGGACATAAATACATTTCATTTACAGACAGTCGCCAAGGAACTGCAAAAATATCAGCTTTAATTAATATTGATAACGAGAACAATTGGATTCGCTCTCAAGTATTTCATAAACTATGGCAGGTACAATTAGCTAGTTCTTATGAAGGCAATTTTAATTCCGATGAATTAAAAGAACTTGAAGAACAATTAACGCTTCAAAAAAATCCTGTATTAAAAAAAGCTATTGAAGAAAGTATTAATAATATCAAAGATAATGTTCAAAAAAACAATGAAAAAGTAAGATTGACTTGGAAAGATTTATATGAACATTTAAATCCTAAATCTAATTTAAAAACCCTTTTTAAAAATAACAATCCAAGAGAAGATAATTTTATAAATCTTGAAAAATATTCAAGAGCATTGCTTTTTGATAATTTTGCTAGAAGATTACCTAGAGAACGCTCTCTAGAAAATTTAGGAATGGTTAGTATAGTCTATCCTGATTTGGATAAAGTACAATTACCAAAAATTGCAGAAGGATATAATATTACAATTGAAGAGTGGAAAAATTTGTTAAAAATTGGTCTTGACTATATAATTAGATATCAATTTTATTTCGTTTTAGATAATTCTATTTATCCATATACCACATCATTTCTAAAAAGTTTCCAAATTCATAATTCTGATTCTAACATAACTAATGCTAAAAAATGGCCAACATTCAGAGCAAATGAAGCTAGGCCCAATAGAATGGCATTATTATTATGTGCTGGTTTAGGGTTTTATAGTAGAGGAGAAATTACTAATGAAATTGAGGATGATATTAATGAATTACTTGATGAAGTTTGGAAAGCTATTAGAAATAATGTTTTAGAATTTGATGATTCAGGATATAAATTAAATTTAGAACAAAAAACAAGACTTCAAATTCCAGAAAAACTTTGGTTATGCCCTGTAAAAAAACGTCTTATTGATGCTCAGTTTAAAGGTTTTTCACCTTGGATTACTGGCTCATTTTCTGAAGACAACATTAGACATTTTGAAATAAAACAATCACAACCATATACATTTCCAAAATTCCAATTTCCTTTTAATAGAAATGAAGAAAATGAATTAGATCTTTCAGCAACAAAAGATTGGATTAGTACTAATTCAGCCGAATGGAAGCAAAATGGTTTGTGGAATGATATTCATGAAAAAATAATTTTAAACAGACCATTGTATCTATCTGGAGAGCATTCTGCTCAACAAAATGAAAAGAGATTGAAACAATTGGAAGATAAATTTGAAAAAGCTGAGATAAATATCCTCAACTGTTCTACAACTATGGAAATGGGTGTAGATATTGGTGGTATTTCTACAGTGGTGATGAATAATGTGCCTCCTGGACCGGCAAATTATTTACAAAGAGCTGGTCGAGCTGGTCGTAGAAAAGAAAGCAAATCAATTGCTTTTACTGTTTGCGCTCCAAATCCAGTTGGATTGAATGCTTTTAATACACCCACTTGGGCACTAACACATAAAATTGCTCCACCATTCATTTCTTTTAATAGTACACAGGTTGTCGAGCGTCATATAAATGCTTTCTTTTTAGGAAAATTTGTTCAAACTGATGCTGTTAGAGGAATTAGAGTGACTGATAAAATAGAGAGTTTCTTTTTTGATGAATTAGAACCAATAGCTGTAAAATTCATCAGTTGGTTAATGGGTAATGAAGTAATACTATTTTCAAATCAAGTAAGCAATCTTGTAAGAAATACTAGTTATGAGAATAAAAATTTCACATATATTCTGAATAAAGTATTTTCAAACTTCAACCAATTACTAAATAAATCTAAAAGTAAAAAAGAAGGTTTTGAAAGTAAATTAAAACAATTGGAAGAAGAGTTTGGGACTAATTCTCCTGCCTTTAAATCTGTTAATATTCAATACATCCAGTTTTTAAAGAAAAATGCGTTAACCTTTTTAGCTCAAGAAGGTTTTTTACCAACCGCTGGTTTACCAACGGGAATTGTTGAATTTGACACAACAAATATTGATAGTTTAAACAATAAGAATAGTAGAAAGAAAGAAAATCCATCATATTTTATTACGAGAGCATTAACTGAATTTGCACCAGGAAATAACATTGTTATTGATGGTATGAATTATCATTCTTCAGGCATTATTTTAGATGATAATCGCGGTAATCAATCATCTAAAGAAATAATTCAATTATGTAATTCTTGTGGTTACCAAAGAATTGTTGAAGTCTCAGACGGTCAATCTATTGAAACGGAATGTCCACATTGTCATAACCACAATTTTAGAGGATTGGTTTCAGATAATGATGGTAACAGAGGTATTTTTACAGAAATGATTCAACCTGCTGGTTTTGCTGTAGATATTTATCAAACACCAAACCGTAAAATATCAGAATCATCAAATATTCAGTATGTAGATCCTTTGTTAATTAATGTCAAACCGTGGGAACAAAATAGCAATACTATTTACGACATAAGAGAAAGCGAAGAAAATGGTGAAATTTTATATTACAATGTAGGTAATGGTAACGGCTTTCATGTGTGTTTGCATTGTGGTAAAACGGGTTTGTCACTTCAAGAACTTGATGATCATAGAAGATTAAGAGGTGGTAGAGATGATAATGGTGGTGCAGCATGTTTGGGAAATTATTCAGCAACAGCAATAAGACCAAATGTAATTTTGGGAGGACGCTTTAAAACTGATTTTTGTGAAATTAGAATAAGAGAAAATAACGCCTATTCTAGAAATGAAACATTATTATATTCTTTAGGTTCAGTTTTCGTAAAAGAATTAGCTAGTTATCTGGCAATAGAAACTGGTGAACTTGATTTTGGTATTAAAAAATACGATAATTATTCTACAATTTTCATTTTTGACACTACCAAGGGCGGTGCTGGCTATGCAAATCAATTCTTTTTATATGCAGATGAAATATTTAAACAATCTAAAATAAAATTAGAATGTAATTGCCAAAATGCTTGTACAAAATGTTTAATAGATAGAAAGACACAATGGCATATAAATCTCCTTGACAGAAATATTGCGTTAGAGTGGTTAAATAGCATTAGTAATTACACCATTTCTGATGATATAACAAATAGCTATCCATCAGCAAAGAGAATGCTTGGAAGTATAAAACAGGAGTTGATTAAGTTAAATTATGTATCTAAAATTAAAGAAGCTTGGTTGATTGTAAGTCCAATTGTGCAGAGTTGGGATTTGGATAGTATTTTATTTTTAGAGAATTTAAAAAGTAAAGCAGTAGTAAATATTGTGCTTAAAGAAGCTCCAATTATTGCAAATAGTCAAGATGTAATGACTTTAATTCAATTATCGGCTTGGTCTAAATTATGGATTCAAAAGAGCGTTGAAAACGAAGCATTAAATACTATTTCTTATGTCCAATTACAAGATAACACAAACAACCAATATTTTGTAAACGATACAGTTAATCTTGATTTAGATAAGAACTGGGGAGAATCTAGTAATGGGGAACTTTTTAAAGTTAATATTCCAATATTACCTAATCTACAACCATTTCAAATTGACAATTTACTAAATACAGGTAATGTTTTTGAAGCAGTCCTTGATACAAATTCAATTGTAAATTCTGTAAATCTTGCAGATGAAATACTTAACAAACTAGAAAACAAAGTAGATTTAGGCGCAAAAATGAAGGATAAAAAATTC
>NZ_DQDX01000217.1:5508-15459 GCF_003525665.1 Flavobacterium sp. | reverse complement strand
AAAATGAAGGATAAAAAATTCAATGTTTTTTATTCTGACCGTTATTTAAAAACTCCTTTTGGCTGTTTATTGATGTTACAATTCTTAAACAGACTTCAAACAAAATTGGGTTTTCAAATAGATAGTTTCACTTTTAGCGGACAAGATTTCTATAATGAAAGAACTCCTCAAAAGCTTTTTCACGAATTTAAAGATCGTGAATCACGAGACAGTTATTTAAAATCATTTAGTTATGAATTAGATGCTAGTAATGTAAATGTAGTATCTAATTCAATTCCACATTACAGATATTTTGAATTTAGTAATGATGAAATTAAAATAGTAATTCGACCTGATGCAGGTGTAGAGCATGGTTGGAAACTGAAGGATAATAATTTAAAAGTCGAAGACATTAATAAGTTAGACACAGATTTTGAAATTATTAAAATGAATAATCATCCAATTTTATATACCATTAGTATTGAAAATATTTAATTGTGCAGATATGTCGCACACATACAGTTTACCTTTACCCAGTAAACCAATAAAAAGCAAATTTTATGTCTGAGCAAACTTCTATCAAATGTCCTAATTGTGGTACTTCTATCGATGTGAATGATATTCTAAAACATCAATTAGAAGATAAAATTAGAGCCGAGTATCAACAAAAAGCAAGTCAACAAGCTAAAGAATTGGCTTCTAAAAACGAAGCATTGGAAATAGCCAAAGCTGAATTTGAAGCGAAGAAAAAACAGGAGAACGAGCTTTTTGCAGAACGTTTAGAACAAGCTAAAAAAGTTTCTGAAAAAGAAATTACAGAGAAGCTGAAAAAGAAACTAGAAGAAGAAAATAAGGACAAAGTAAGTGTAATGGAAAAAGAGCTTTCTGAAAAATCAGAAAAGCTTCGTGAATTGAGTAAAACGCAAGCCGAATTGGCTAAAGTGCAACGCGAGAAACTGGAGATGAAAGAAGCTATGGAAGCTGAAAATCAAATCAAGTTAAACGAGTCATTAAATGTAGAGCGTGAAAAAATCCGTAAACAAGAAGATGATAAGAATGAATTGAAATTTGCTGCACTTCAAAAAAGGTTAGATGATCAGATGAAACTAACCGAAGAAATGAAACGCAAACAAGAGCAAGGCTCTATGCAATTGCAAGGTGAAGTAATGGAATTAGCCATTGAAGAATGGTTGGCTTCTCAATTTCCATTAGACATTATCGATGAGATAAAAAAAGGTGCAGCAGGTGCAGATTGTTTGCAGATTGTAAATACCAGAGAATTAAATAATTGTGGAACGATATATTACGAAAGTAAACGTACTAAGGCTTTTCAACCAGCTTGGATTGAAAAATTCAAGAACGATATTCGAGAAAAAAATGCTAATTTAGGCGTTTTAGTTACTGAAGTCTTGCCAACTAGTATGGAACGAATGGGTATGAAAGAAGGTATTTGGATTTGTACTTTTGAGGAATTCAAAGGTTTAAGTGCTGTCTTACGTGATACAATAATACGTGTTAGTCAAGCGGTGCAAAATCAAGAGAATAAAGGAGACAAAATGACAATGCTTTATGATTTCCTAACCAGTAATCAATTTCATTTACAAATGGAAGGTATTGTAGAAGGCTTTACTCAAATGCAAGAGGATTTAAATAAAGAAAAAAGAGCCATGCAAAGCATTTGGAAACAACGCGAAAAACAAATTGACAAAGTAATTAATAATGCTGTCAATATGCACGGTGCAATTCGCGGTATTGCCGGTAATGCAGTACAATCAATTAAGGCATTAGAATTAGGCGAAGAAATTAATTTAATAGAAGAATAAATACAAACCATGATAACAGGAGAAATAAAATCACAAGTTGACAAAATCTGGGAGAGTTTTTGGACAGGTGGAGTTTCCAATCCATTAACAGTAATTGAGCAATTTACTTACTTGCTTTTTATACGTCGTTTGGACGAAACCCAATTGCTGGAAGAAAAGAAAGCAGCCATGATTAAAAAGCCAATTTCTAATGCAATTTTTACAGAAGAGCAAAAAGAAATTCGCTGGAGTTCTTTTAAAAATAAAGAACCTCAAACCATGTTTGACTTATTTACTAAACCTATTGTGGGTGGCATTTCTGTTTTCGACCACATGAAACAAGTAGGTGCAGAAAATGGTGTGTTTGCCAAATACATGTCAGGCGCAACTTTCATGATTCCCACACCTAGAGTATTAGACCAAGTAGTTCAAATGATTGATAAAATCAAAATGGAAGACCGTGATACTAAAGGTGATGTTTATGAATATTTATTGTCCAAAATTGCTACAGCAGGTACAAATGGTCAATTCCGTACACCACGACACCTTATCAGAATGATGGTCGATATGGTAAAACCTACCAAAGAAGATACTATTTGTGATCCATCAGCAGGTACAGCAGGATTTTTAGTAGCAGCTGGAGAATACATTCATGAGAATCATCCAGATTGGTTTCACGAAAAAACATTCAGAGAACATTACAACAGTGATATGTTCACCGGAATTGAATTCGACAATACCATGTTGCGTATTGGTGCCATGAACTTGCAATTACACGGTATCGAAAATCCAAATTTAATTGGTAAAGATGCATTAAGTGAAAGCAATGGCGATATTAGAGAGCAATTTTCATTAATACTTGCCAATCCACCATTCAAAGGAAGTTTAGATTATGATGGTGTAGAAACTTCAATTCTAAAAGTAGTGAAATCTAAAAAAACAGAATTACTATTCTTAGGATTAATGCTTCGAATGATGAAAACTGGTGGTCGTTGTGCTGTGATTGTGCCTGATGGCGTTTTGTTTGGTTCGTCAAATGCACACAAACAAATTAGACAAGAAATTTTAGAAAACCACAAACTCGATGCGGTAATATCTATGCCAAGTGGCGTTTTCAAACCGTATGCTGGAGTTAGTACTGCCGTTTTGTTTTTTACAAAAACAGGAACTGGTGGTACCGATAATGTTTGGTTTTATGATATGCAAGCCGATGGGTATAGTTTAGATGACAAGCGTGCAGAAACTAAAGATAATGATATACAAGACATTGTTTCAAGATATAACAATCTTGCAGCAGAAGTAGATAGAAAACGCACCGATAAAAGTTTTTTAGTTCCTTTTGGAGATATTAAAGCAAACGATTGGGATTTGTCTATTAACCGATACAAAGAGGTAATTTATGATGAAGTGACTTATGCCAAGCCATCTGTAATTATTCAAGATATCAAAAAGCTTCAAGAAGAAAATAAGCAGAAATTACTAATCTTAGAAGAGTTGTTGAAATGAAAGAAGTAAGATTAGATGAAATTTGTATTGTAATTGCAGGTCAATCTCCTCCATCTGATTCATACAATCAAGACAAAAACGGCGTACCTTTTTTTCAAGGTAAAGCGGATTTCGGGAGTATGTACCCAACAGTTAGATATTGGTGCAACAAGCCAACAAAAATATCTTTACCAAATGATATTTTGTTTTCTGTCAGAGCACCTGTTGGACCAACAAATATTAACAATATTGAAGCATGTATTGGAAGGGGTTTAAGTGCATTAAGATGTAAAGAGGATGTTCTTGAAATGAAATATTTATTGCATTACTTGAGAGCAAATGAAAATAAAATTTCAGATTTAGGAACTGGTAGTACTTTTAAAGCAATTACAATTTCAGAATTAAAAAAGTTGCAAATCCCTCTCCCACCTTTACCACAACAAAAAAAAATTGCCAACATCCTCGATGCAGCAGATGCTTTAAGACAAAATGACAAAGCATTGATTGCAAAGTATGATGAACTCACACAAGCACTTTTCTTGGACATGTTTGGTGATCCAGTGAGTAATCCTAAAGGGTGGGAGAAAGTTGAAACTATAAAGTATTGTGATAGTATTGTACCAGGGAGAGATAAACCAAAATCATTTACTGGAAGCACTCCTTGGGTAACTACAAATGATTTGAACCATTTGGGTAAAACTTCTATTTCAAAATCTAACATTGGACTTTCTGATAATGAAATTTTACAAGTAAAAGCAAAAATAATTCCTGAAGGAAGTGTAATTATGACATGTGTTGGGGATTTAGGAGTAGTAACAGTAAACACATCAAAGATGGTGGTAAATCAACAATTACATGCTTTTATATGTGGTCCAAAACTTAAGAATGATTTTTTAATGTATAGTCTTTCTTTTCAAAAACCTTACATGTACAAAATGTCTTCAAGTACAACTGTTCCATATATGAATAAAACAGTTTGCAATAATACTCCAACTATTGTTCCTCCAATTGAATTACAAAACCAATTTGTAGAGCGAGTGGCGGTAATAGAAGAACAGAAAGCTATTGCACAAAAGAGTTTAGAGAAATCAGAAGAATTGTTTAATAGTCTTTTACAAAAGGCTTTTAAAGGGGAGTTGTAAGAAAAAAATACAGTCATGAAAGTAATTAAAACGATTCAGCAATTAGAAATAACCAATGGCAACCTGACCGCTCATAACGAAAATGTTTTTCTTCGTCAAGGTAGTATGGATGGTGCTTGTGGTCCTTATTGTGTTTTTATGGCATTAATTATTTTGGGTATTGTAGACTATAGGCAAGCCACTAATCTATGGTTAACAAAAGGCAGTAGCAAATTAGGTAAGTTGATAAAGGCAATGCGAGAGCATGATGTCTTTATTCAAAATGGAACTTTTGTAGAAGATTTAGATACCTTGATAGCACAGAGTTTTAAAAAAGATGTTATTACTCAAAGTACAAGTGATGGTGGAAGAAAAGTTATAGATTTTACTGTTGCTTCTCTAAAAAATAATGCTCCTGTAATCGTGGGAATTAGAGGTGTTGATTTAGCACATTGGTTATTAGCAGTTGGTTTTGAAGAAAATAATGGAGTTATTTCTAAATTATTCTTCTTAGATCCATCAGTAAGTGAAGCAGAAAACTATTGGAATTCTATAATAAGCATAGAAACATCTTATCGTGGTATCTATCCTTACAAATGGGAATCTCAAGTAGATACTTTTATAAAATTTGAAGATGCAATTAGTATAAACATAATATAAAACACAAGTATGAAATTAAAAATTCTATTTATTGTAATGCTATTAAGTTTTTTTGCGTGTAAAAAAACAGATGCTTCTTATGATAGTGAGGAAACAACCAATAGCGATTATCAAGAAGAAACAGAAGCGTATCCAGATGGTACTTATTGCGCAGAGATAGATTATTACAATCCAGATACAGGGACACGAAGTACGTATACTTTAAATGTGGAAGTTGAAAATAATGAACTAACTGTAATTCATTGGCCCAATGGTGGTTGGTTAGACGATAGTCATTTTTCACCAGAAGAATTGGATAGTAGCGGAAGTTGCTCGTTTACAAGTGATAAAGGATACCAATATGATATTCAAATAACAGGTTCTGAATGTAATTTTACAGATGATACTCAAATTATAAATGATGCACAAGACGAACAAGCTGCTGTAAATTGTCCTAAATGTGGCGGCGATAAAGAAACGTATGATAATTTGTGTTGGTATTGCGAACGCAAGGAAAAAAGAAAAAAAGAGGATATAGAAGAGCATACTTGTAAAAGATGTGGGCAATACGATTCATTTATGTTCAGTACAGATGATTTGTGCTCTGATTGTGAAAGGGATGATAAAAATAAAGAACGAGAGGAAGAAGAAAAAGATAATCAATAAATTGTAAGCAATACCTATGAGCAACTTTAAATTCCTTCAACAAGAGTGGCAGTCACTCTACAGTAAGTTAAAAACGGCAGAAGAAAGGGTTTTTATTGAACCGGTTTCTGCGGCTAGTTATTGTCGTTTGGTATTAGAAGAATCCATGTA
This sequence comes from Flavobacterium sp., assembly GCF_003525665.1. GTDB lineage: Bacteria > Bacteroidota > Bacteroidia > Flavobacteriales > Flavobacteriaceae > Flavobacterium. The sequence goes on along the minus strand of NZ_DQDX01000217.1, from coordinate 9,617 downwards.
TTTAATCTATGATTTAGAGCACATCGATAAACCATTCAATACCGAGCTCATTAACTTAATGAATGAAGAAGCAATTAAAAGTATCATACCATTTCAACTTCACGAAGGATTGCACATTGTTAGAAAAACAGGTAACAATGCAGCACATTTTGGTAATCGTATTAATTCTAAAGATGCATTAATAAGCATACGTTACATTTATGATTTTGCCAAATGGTTGGCTCAAACTTATAGCGCAGAAATGCCTGATTTACCTGGAGTATTCAATGAAGCTTTCATTCCAAAACTAGGAGAAAAACAAAGACTGCTAAAAGAACAACAACAAGAACAAGAAAAGGCGTACCAGCAGTTACAAGAGCAAATTGCAAAATTACAACAAGAAAAAGAAGCTATTCTTGAAAAAGCACAAGAAAGCGAAGTTACACTTAAAGCTTTACAACAACAAACGCAACAAGCGGTTGTAAAACTAAAAAAACAAAAACAGGAGAGACTAAAACCCTTAACTACTGAATTTACAGAATCGCAAACACGTCAACACCTCATTGATGTTGATTTGAAAGAAGCTGGGTGGAATAATCTCAATGTAGGAAGAGATTTAGAATATCCAGTAACAGGAATGCCAATATCTGCGGACAATCCAAAAGGTAACGGATTTGTAGATTATGTTTTATGGGATGATAACGGAAAACCATTAGCCATCATTGAAGCAAAACGAACCACGAAAGACATTGAGGTTGGAAAGCATCAAGCATCTTTATATGCCAATTGTTTAGAAAAGATGCATGGCCAAAGACCAATCATTTTCTACACCAATGGCTATGAAACAAAAATTTGGGAAGATACTTTTTACAGTTCTCCAAGAAGAGTTTTTGGTTTTTATACCAAAGAAGAACTACAATGGTTAATTCAAAAAAGAACAACCATCAAAGACATTCGCAAGGCAACTATCAATACGGCTATTGCAAACAGACCATATCAATTTGAAGCCATAAATCGAGTAGCCGAAACCTTTGTTACCGATGGTGTAAATGGCTTGTGTGGCAACAAGCGAAGAGCATTATTAGTAATGGCAACAGGAAGTGGTAAAACAAGAACTGCTGCGGCAATGGTAGATGTGTTATTCAAAAATAATTGGGTAAAACGAGTACTGTTTCTAGCCGACAGAAACGCTTTGGTACGCCAGGCTAAAAATAACTTCAGCGAATATTTACCCGATTTATCAGCCATAGATTTAACAGAGGAAAAGGAAAATGATACTACACGATTAGTATTCAGTACCTATCCAAGTATGATGAACAAAATAGACAATATTCGCAATGCCGACGAACGTTTTTACGGTGTCGGTCATTTTGATTTAATTATTGTTGACGAAGCACACCGTTCCATTTACAACCGATACAAAGCCATATTTGACTATTTCGACGCTAGTATTGTAGGACTTACAGCCACTCCTAAAGATGGAATAGACCACAATACGTTCGAACTTTTCGGATGCAGTAATGAAGACCCAACATTTTTGTATGAGCTGCATCAAGCAGTTCCTCAATATTTAAATCCTTATAAGAACATTGACATTACAACCAATTTCTTAAGAGAAGGTATCAAATACAAAGACTTAACCGATAAAGAAAAAGAAAAATACGAAGAAACCTTTGAAGACAAAACGACTGGACTTTTTCCAGAGGAAATAAGAGCCAATGCTATGAACAAGTGGTTGTTCAATAAAGACACCGTTAACAAAGTGTTGGATGCTTTAATGGCAAACGGATTAAAGATTGAAGGTGGTGATAAGTTAGGCAGAACAATCATTTTTGCTGTAAATCAAAAACACGCAAAATTCATTGTTGATTGTTTCACCGAAAGATATCCGGCTTTACCTTCTGGATTTATTTCCATGATACATAATGAAGTTTCCCATGCTCAAAGTTTGATAGATGCATTCTGTGATAAGTACAAAGAAAACAATCCGCAAATAGCTGTTTCTGTTGATATGATGGATACAGGAATTGATGCGGTTAGAATATTGAATTTGGTATTTTTCAAAGTGGTAAGGTCTTATGCTAAGTTTTGGCAAATGATTGGAAGAGGAACAAGATTGTGTGAAGATGTATTTGGTCCAAACCAACCCAAAGACCATTTCTTAATATTTGATGTATGTGGTAATTTTGACTTCTTTGAAGTTCAAAAGAAAGGCAAGGAAACACTTATTGCAAAACCAATCACACAGCAAATATTTGAATCAAGATTACATTTAAGTAGATTACTTGTAGAAGAAGGAGAAGAAGAAAATATCGAGCTTTCTAATACTTTGCGCGATATATTACATAACGCCATTCAACAGTTAGATAGAACACGTTTTCAAGTAGCGATGAATTTAAAATACGTCGATGAATTCAACGATAGAAATAGATGGAATAATTTAGACAGTAATGATGCACATATTATTGAAGAGTTCCTTTCTGAATTACCTATTCCGGAAACCATTAATGAAATGGCAAGACGATTTGACTTGATGATGCTAAAATTACAAATAGCAACATTGATGATGTCTGGTACAAAAAAGCGATACGAAGAAACCTTAATTGATATAGCTGAAGGATTGAGTAAAAAATATACCATTCCGGCTGTATTACGTGCTAAACCAACTATTGAAAACATCCAAAAACATGATTTTTACAAAGGAATTTCACAAAAAAAACTGGACAGTATTCGGGAAGAACTTCGTGAATTGATTCAGTACCTCGATACAAGTAATAGAGCTATCATTTACACCGACTTGGAAGATTCTGAAATAACTATGGTTTTGAATGAACCAAGGATAACTTCAAATTATGGTACTTCATATCGCAGAAGGGTAGAAAGCTTTATTCGTGAAAACAAGCATCAATTAACCATATCAAAATTAGCCACCAACAATCCAATAACAACAAAAGAATTAAAACTTTTAGAAGACATTTTGTTTGATGGTGAAGAAAGAGGAACAAGAGAAGATTTTGAAAAAGAGTTTGGTAAAGAACCATTAGGGGTATTCATTCGAAACATCGTAGGTCTCGATATAAAAGCAGCACAAGATGCCTTTTCAGAATTTCTACAAGCAGGAAATCTTAGAGCCGACCAAATGACTTTTATACAAAACATCATTACCTACTTAACAAAAAACGGCACTATAGAGCCAAGTATGTTATTTGAACCTCCATTCACTGATATGAATGATCAAGGTTTAATGGGAGTGTTTGAGGATAGTGATGCACATAAAGTAATAAGTATTATCGAAAAGATAAACGAAAATGCTTTTATAGCTTAATAACATACAGCGACGCATTAAAATGAAACAATTCAAAGCAGGATATATAGTAGATGCAATAAGTAATTTAATTACGGATAATTTTAAGTCATTAAATTATTTTAATGAAACTGAAAATGATGACATCAATAAAGTAAAAGGATTGCTTCAAAACTTGAGTGCTTTTGATGTAGAGTTCCCATATACCCATTCAATAAATTACGACAATATTCATCCGGTATTAGCTACTATAAATAATATCATTACGAGAGGTTTGCCAACAAAAGCACCACTTAGTATAGAAGAAGTTTTTGCAGAAATTGGTTTGACGAGAAAAAATAACAATGAATTTACATTAGATTATTCAAATGCAGTAAAAGAGTTAAATTTTGAAACGGTTTTTGAATTACTCCATATCATAGAACCAAATTTAAAGTTTAATGAAGATAACTACATTGGAGAATTGGGAAGTCAATTAGAAAGGAAATTTTTAGGCAACCATCAGTTTATCAAACAACTTTTTCAAACGCAAAGAGACTTTGCTACAATAAATCCAGAGATGTTTGGTGGTAAATCAGTCGATTTTAGTTTTACATCACCTTATTTGTATTGGAATAAAAAGCAAAATAGAACGGAATATAAAACACGAATATTTGAAATTGATGGTCCACATCATTTATTAGAAGAATATGTCCACTATGATATTAATAGAGATTTAGCTGCAAGCGAAGTGAATGCGGAAACGTTTCGTTTCACTCAAAATGAGATTAATGCAAATGCGATTCCTTACGATAAATTATTTACAGAGGAATTATATAAAATTTTT
>NZ_DQDX01000217.1:880-5348 GCF_003525665.1 Flavobacterium sp. | reverse complement strand
ATTTTTGAAAAAAACTTCAATAGAAATAGTTCTGATTATTTAGAAGAATACAGTTTGCTTTTTATGCCATTTTCAGTAGCTAGAATTCAAAAAACAATTATAGACCATTTTATTGCAAATAATGATTTACTGAAAAAAGAAACTTTACAAATAGCCATCATTGAAAGGGATCTGCCTTGTGGTGCTTTAGCTATCAAGAGTTTAGAAGAAATATTTTTAAATTTAAATGCTTTATTAGAAGTTCAAGACAAACTCCAAATACCAAAAATTGAATTAAGCATTTTTGAAAATGAAAAATGGGTATTAAATCAAAAATTGCATTGCGGTTATAAGCCAAAAAACGAGACCTATTTTGGAGCTAATGATTTTGATGTCATAATTGATCATTCTATTTTTAGACGCTCTCAAATCTATAAAGAAAAAGAGTATTCTATTCGCGAAGCAATAGTGATTCGTTCATCGCATTACTATGATAACAGCATTGAAAGTAGTAAAAAGATTTATTGCGCCAATTTATTAAATTATGAAGAGTTATCAATAAAAAATAGCGACGGTTCTTATTCATCCAAAAAAGTTTTTGAGGAAAATATTAATTTCTTTATCAAAAATATATTTAGAAAAAAAGAATTTAGAAATGGTCAGTTGCCAATAATTTCTAGAGCATTACAACAAAAACCAGTTATTGGTCTATTGCCTACCGGTGGTGGTAAATCATTAACCTATCAGTTACCAGTTTTTTTGCAACCAGGCTTATGTTTAGTAGTCGATCCTATTAAATCTTTAATGGAAGACCAAGTAAGGGTTTTAAACAATAATTGGATTGACTGTTGTGATTATATCAATTCTAATTTAAAAAGAGAGGAAAAACAAAGCAAACTAATTGATTTTAAGTTTGGACAAACACAATTTCTCTTCGTTTCTCCTGAAAGATTTGTAATGGAGGATTTTAGAAAAATCATAAATACTATTGACAATACCAAATACAAGTTAGCATTTTCTTTTTGTATAATAGATGAAGTACATTGTTTATCAGAATGGGGACACGATTTCCGTTCCACTTATCTGATGCTAGGTAAAAATGCTCAAAAATTTGTCAAAACAAGAAGCGGTAAAGTATCTTTAGTTGGACTCACAGCAACAGCATCTTATGATGTTTTAGCTGATATTGAAAGAGAACTTGATATAAAACATGATGATGCTGCAAATGCAGTAATTTCAATTGATAATACAATACGAAAAGAATTGTTTTTTGATTTTATCGAATGTAATGCAAAAATAGACAATCATAGTATTTCTGATAGAGAGATTAAAAACAAAATCGGTACTGTAAAAAGAGATAAACTAAATGATTATGTCAAAAACAGTATAAATAAATTAAAAACATTAGATGATAAGGTTATTTCTAATTCACTTCAACAACATTATGATGAATTTGAAATGGAATCAATTGATAATATTGTACTGGATAAAATAATTAGTAAAGAATCGGCAGCAATAAACGAAATACCAAATAGTTTAGCATTTGACACTACAACTTCAATAATATTTTGTCCACACACTCAAGGAATATTGGGCGTAACAGGTAGAGTTAATAATAGCATAAATCCAAAAGAAGTATTTGAAAATCTAGCAATAATTGATACTAAAAAGTCTTATTTCATTGGAAATGATGAGGCAGGTAGATTAAGTGAGGAAATTCATGAACATTTTGTTAACTTTTTAGATGGCAAAACTAGTTATATGGTTTGCACAAAAGCTTTTGGTATGGGAATAGACAAGGAAGACGTTAGAGCGGTTTATCATATCAACTATTCTTCTTCACCGGAAAGTTACATCCAAGAAGCAGGTAGAGCAGGTAGAGATAAGAAAAAGTCTTTATGTGTAAACTTGATTAACACAGAAGAATTCTATTTTTTAAACCCTAGTTATATAAAACAATTTTCAAAAGAAGCTAGAGTTAGATTAAGACATCTTATTGAAGCATTTGATGGTGAAAAATTCACATTAATTAGAAATTCAAATAAAGAAACATTAATAAATGATATTAAATTAATTGTAGCTAATTATTCTGATACATTCAAGATAGAAATAAATAAAAAAGAAGAACAATTAAACACCATTTTAACCTACAATTTAGATGAAAGTATTCACGATTTTTTTCATAAGAACAGCTTCAAAGGTATCGAAACAGAGTTATTTCAATTAGAGCGTTTTTTTACCAGAAAAGAAGAAATTAAGAAAACTGTTTTTAAGCAAATCACGGATATTTATAATCTTGAAAATGATAGAGAAATTGACTTTTATTTAACTCCGGATGGTGTCTACCAAGGTAATATTTGGCTTAAAACTGAAGATAAAATTAAATTTGGAAGGATAATTAGAACTAACGGAGCTGGTGTATTATCTGTTGATTTTAATCATATTCTACCTGAGGGCTCTATTGATGTGAAATTAACTAATCACATCCTCGAATTTATAAAAACCCAATGGCAAAAAAACAGTCCTAATACAACACTTTATGAATATTTGAGCAAACCAGTTGAAAATATTATAAATAATGGGCTATCGTTAAAAGATTTCTTTGAATCGGACAGCAATAATTTAAATTTCATTGTGCCGTTAGATTTAATAAAAGATAGTTTATCAGAAATTCTGATTATTGACTTTAATTTAATTATAACTCCAACTATTAATAATGTTATAAACTATTTAGAAACTTTACAAAAACAATCATCAGATTTTGTTGATTACCTTCAAAGAATAGAAGAAACTTGGAATCTAGAAATTTTAAATTCTGAAATCTATTTTAATAACAAGAGGTTATACAAAGAATTGTATTATTCTAATATTAACAGACAAGATATCTTACGTATCATTTATAGACTTTACAGCATCAAATTTATTTCTGATTACACAATAGATTACAACAAAGGTTTAGTTACAATTAGTATCAATAAAGAAGATAAAAACTTCTATATTGATGCTACATATAATCATCTATTAAAATATCTTTCTAAAGAAAAAACAGAATTAAAAATTGAAGAATTGTCAAACAAATGTATTGATTTAGATGTATTTCATACAATTAAGCAATCTGTTAAAATAATATTAGATTTCACGTATTCAGATATTGTTGGAAAAAGAAAAAAAGCGATTGAAGACATTAGAGAATTTATTACAGAAAGTATTCATCAAAATGCTAAAACAGATTTAAAGTTTAATAATGCAAAATATAATATCCATTTTAAGCAGTTAATGTTTTACTACTTCAATGCAAAATATGCAAAAAGTGGTTATGTTGAATTTGGTGAAGATCGTTCTTTAATTGATGACTTTAAAAATAAAGAATTGAATGATTGGGAAGTTTTTGTAAAATATACTAAAATATTAAATGATAAAGCATCATTCATTAATGAATGTAAAATGATGCGCGGATCTTGTAAAAGAATTTGGCGTTCATTAGCAATAGAAGATACTAAAGAAGAATATGTATTAAAACTGCTTTATGCTTATGCCAGTTTCGGTTTAAATAACCCATATTATTTTCAAGAGGCAGAGAAATATTTTTTAGAAGGTTTTGAAAACTTATACTTAAAAAACGATTATTTATATTTTGAAAATAAATTAAACAAGTTTTTAGAAATTATTTCAGAAAGTGTAAAATATGAAAATTCTAAAGAATATATTAGAAGGATAAAACATAAGTTAATGCTTAAAATTTCAACCCAAAACGTCCAAAATTTAATAAAAGAACTAAAAGATATTTAACATGGATAATATAGATCAAATATTAGAAAAGAATTACGAGCAATTAGATATTCTTAAAAGTGAATTGACAAATCTAAAAGAAATAAAAAACAGAATTGAGGAGTTAATAGACAGTAATGATAAGCTACCAATAATTTTTAGTGAAAGATTTGATAAAATAGTTGAAATAACCAATGATTTTACCAATGTATTAGGAAACTCCGTTAATGTTTTTTTAGAAGGTAATAATGATTTGTTAACTACAAACAACACTGTTTTTTCTAATAAAATTACTGAACTAGGTTCAGAAATAACTCGATTAGTCGAAGTAGATTTCAATGCTTTATTCAAAGATTTAGAAGCAAATTTTTTAGAGAATTCTAAAGTAGAAATCGGCAAAGAATTAACAAAAATTGATGAGAAAGCAGCTAATCTTCAAAACAAGATTGATGATTTAGGTAAAGAAATTACTCGTTTATCAAAAATAGATTTAGAAGAACATTTCAATAAACATCAAAGTAAGTTATCGGAAGTATTTATCTCAGTTAATGGTATAAATGGCATATTAACAACTATATCACAAAACATCAATAAGATAATTCAAAACTTTGGTGATATAGAACAAACACTTTCTAAAAACCAAAAGGAAATTAATATAGGTTTTGATGTTGTTAAAGAAAATCAAGAAAAAGCAACAAATGATTTGTTAAATAAATTAAAG
>NZ_DQDX01000217.1:0-723 GCF_003525665.1 Flavobacterium sp. | reverse complement strand
TCTCAAAATGAACTATTAAAAAAAGACCTAGATTTCAATAAAAAATTAAGTTTTGCAATTATTGTTTTAGCTATAATATCAATTATTATAAAGTTTATATGAAGTTAATTTTAGTATATTTAACAGTAGGTATTCTATTAAATTTTTTTGGTCCACTTGCCAAGCATCTATCCATTGAGGATAAACACTCTTTAAAAGAAAATAAAAATAAGAGTTTGTTTAATAAATATTCGTTGATTATTGCTATTAGATTTTTTATGACCTTAACATATCCATTGTTTTATATCAACTACTTCATCAGAGGTAAGAAACCAATAGAACCAATTTCATTCGAGGATAAAATAAATTCTAGTTTAGTAAAAAGATTAAGAGAGCTTGGGAAATATAATAATACAGCTCCAACAGAAAACACTAGCGATGAAAAAGTAATTGAAATATACACTTTAATTTGCTCCTCTTTTAGAAAAGCTAGTAAAGAGAAACAGGAACAAATTCCGGCAAATAATTTAAACACAATTGCTATGAAATTCTTTAAAGTATATGAAGAATTTGGAGAAGATTTTATGCATAAACACCTCAAATATGAATTAGATAAATATTTAAAAGAAGGATTAAGACTAGAGTATCAGAAAGGCATTTCACTCTTTTAAATTAACAAATATAAATTATCTCATTCACCTGCACAACAATCGCTCCCAGTCCAAGTATTCCTAGCATCAATTC
>NZ_DQDX01000030.1 GCF_003525665.1 Flavobacterium sp. | reverse complement strand
TTCTATACTCTATATTCTATATTCTATATTCTATATTCTATTTTCTATTTTCTATATTCTATTTTCTTTTCTCTTTATTCTATATTCTGATTTCCGTTATTCTCTTCCAATTCTCTTGATTGATACAATCCTAATTTTTCGATAACTGGTAAGTCGTTGAACGAGAACAAACATGCATCTTTAGTTTCTGATAAATTGTGGTGTTCATGCCAAGCCCAAGATGGAACGCAGAAAATATCACGTTCTTTCCAGTCAAATCGTTTTCCGTTGATGATGGAATAACCATGACCTTTAGCACATTGATACACGAATGAACCTGTGTGTTTGTGCGCTTTTCCTTTGAAATTAGCTGGTAATAATTGCATCGATGCGCCCATAGTTTGCATTACATGTCCGCCAGTTAACGGATTGGAATAGTGCATTAAAATTCCGTCAAACGGATTGATTTCATTGACTTTTACTGCTTCCAGCAACGCTGGATAAACGATTTTCCAAGAATATTTGAATAAAGGCGAATAGGGTTTATCCCAAACTTTATCGGCTGGAATAAATCCCGAAGTTCCATAAGTAATTGGTGAATAATTTACCGGAAAATCTAAATTTTGTTTGCCATCATAAACGGCATAATCATTGGCTTCGAGCGCATTAACTAATGGAATATCCAAACCATCTTGCCAGATGCAGGTTTTTCCGTTTGAATCAACGCCGTGTTCGTGCCAAGTGGAATTTGGAGTAATCACAAAATCGTTGACTTCAAATGTGATTTTGTTTCCATCAACAACAGTATATCCGCCTTCGCCTTCCATAATGAATCGCAAAGCCGATGCTTTGTGTTTGTGCGCGGATGTAGATTCGCCTGGACGAGTAACTTGAATTCCAGTATACAACCAACCCACAGCTGCGGAAACGTCTTTTCGTTTGTCGTTTACTAAATAAACAACGCGTCTTCCTGCTTGTTCTGGAGTAACTAACTCGGATGATTTTAGTACTAATTCACGTAAATCATCGTATTTCCAAAGCATTGGAACTGATGAACTTCTTGGTTCCCAAGGCTCGATATCGTTAGCAACTGTCCATAATGCGCCAGCGCCAAGGGTTTCTAGTTCTTTATAATAGGCTTCTAGTTCTGGTGTGTCGTGAACTCGTGCTCTTCCTAATTGATCGTCTGAATGATTTTCGTTCATAATTTTATTTTTAAACTCCGACAGAGTTCGAAACTCTGTCGGAGTTGTATTAGTTAGACTTTATTCGATTATAAAATTAATAATTTCATTAAAATTTTGTTTTTGAGAATGGTAAGTAATAAACTCATCTTTGTTTCCATAAATATCTAGTATCTCTTTTCTTTTTAATTTTGTTGGTTTGTCCGATAAAATACTATCATATGATGACCAAGGATACAAACTCATTTGCTTAACAAATCCATGTTGAACTGGATTATTGTGAATGTAATAGATTACATTCTGTAAATATTTATCCGAAGTTATTAATTTTCTTTCAAAAGGTTTTTCAAATAATGCACCTGTTCTGTTAAACTTCTTATTTATTGCTTGTGTATAAGCGTTGAACAAATATCCAAACTGTTTAGAAGGTTCAATTGATTTCGATTTTTCAATCGTTGAATAGTCTAACTTTTCAAAATCAATTTCATTGTCCAATCTTGTGTAAACTAAGATGTGAAAATGATTTTTCAATAAGCACCAAGCATAAGTATCAGCGATTGGTGAAATATATTTGTCAAAAAGTCTTAAAAAATGATAATAACTCTCATTATCAAAAAAAACATCAATACCATTATTACCACGATTGTATATGTGGTAATAGTTTCCTTTTTCAAGAGGTGTTGGTTTGAAATTTTTCATTTATTTTTTTACTACTTTATAACTCCGACAGAGTTTTGAACTCTGTCGGAGTTGTAAGCCACACTATCTTTTATTAAATTCCTGATGATTATCTATAAAAGTGATTTTTCGAGTAGGAGCGATGTTTACTCGTAAGTCAAAAATATCAAATCTATTGTAATGTCCGAGGATGTCGTGCATTTGTTTTGGTTGGATGCATTTCTGCAAATCGATGTCAGCGTATACAATTCCTTCATCATCGATTAATGGTTTGCCTACAACAGCGCCATTCGGACCAATAATTCCAGAAAAAGCTGAGTTTTTACGAGTCAGTAATTCGTCTACATTGGGAACATCATTTCGCAAGGCATCTTTTATTTCTTGTGAAATTGTAGAACATGAAACTATTGTGAATAATTTTCCTTCGAATGAATGTGCGGCTGCTCTAATTTTAATTGCTTCTGCCATATCGTAATCTGGTGGCGCAACTGGAAGCGAAATGTAGTTGGCAATGTGAATTAATTCGCCTTGAGAAAGTAAGGTGAATCGTGCTAATGTATTGGTGTTTTCGCCACAAGCCAAAGTTCCAATTGGACCAATTTCTGTGTCGTATACTTTTAAAGAGGAACCGTCACCAGATGTCCAAGTAAGTTTTTCTGCCCAAGTTGGAACTAGTTTTCGATGTTTTCCAATTAGGTTTCCGTGGTTGTCTATGATTAAATTGGTGTTGTAAATTTCGCCGTAACTGTCTCCACGTTCGTTGATTCCTATAACGATGTGGCAATTAAATTCTTTTGCCGCTTGAAATAAAGGTTTCATTGAATCATCAGTAACTTTTACTGAAGATTTATACAATTCTTCGTACCATTTACTTCCTTGAACTGGCGTCATTATCCAATTCCAATACGGATAACCAGCAACAAATACTTCTGGAAAAGCAATTAGATTGGCTCCATTGGATGTGGCTTCTTTTATGAAGGATATTGCTTTATCAATAGTTTTTTCTACGTTTAGAAAAACTGGTGAAGTTTGGACTGCGGCTGCTTTGAATTTTTTGAATTCCATATTATGTGTATTTTAATATAAAGAAAGTCAGGCAAATTGCACCAACTATAAGCATGTATTTTCCATGATTTCTGTCTGATTTTGAGTAAATGTATTTTTTGGAACCATCTGACAATGTCCTTTTTCCAGTTAATAAAAAAATAGCAATTCCAATTCCTGCCAAACCACCCATTATACAAAATAGATAACCCATAACAAGAGTTAATGAACTAGATTTTTCCTGCTTTTCAGCTTTTAATTTTTTTTCTTGTTGTTGTTTTATAATTTCAGAATTTTCAACTATTATGTTTTGTTTGTTTAAAAGATATCTAGCCAACTTAATATCTAATGGATGCCACTCATCATAGTTTTTAATTACATCTTTTAATTCCTCTGTATTGAAAGAAAATAATGGATGTTGTGTGTCAATTTCATCAATCTTAAATTCCATGTTTTCTTCTAAAAGTTTGGAAGCTTTTTCAAAATCATTCGGATTGATCATAATGAGAATTGAATCTTTTGCAGAATTATTCGCAAAACTGGCATCAAAATCTTTAGATGTATCTTGTACTTTGAATTCAATGTTATTAGCTTTCAAAATCTGAATCATTTCATTAGCAACAATAGAATCCGTAAGACTC
>NZ_DQDX01000025.1:5050-7054 GCF_003525665.1 Flavobacterium sp. | reverse complement strand
TATTGCTTGTAACCCACCCAAAAACAATCGAAAAAGAAAAAAGTAAATCCCTTAAAAAAATCTTCGCACGAAAGTAACATTTTTTTATCTTTGAAATGAAATGAATTTTTAAATGAAAATAAAACAAATTCTCACAATTCTAGAAGAAATGGCTCCTTTGGCGTATGCTGAAGATTTTGACAACGTAGGATTATTAGTTGGAAATCAAGAAAATGAAGCAACTGGTGTTTTAGTTTGTCACGATGCGCTAGAAAGTGTTATTGACGAAGCCATTGCAAAAAACTGTAATTTAGTAGTATGTTTCCATCCTATTCTATTCTCAGGATTGAAAAAAATAACTGGGAAAAATTATGTTGAACGTGCTGTAATTAAAGCAATTAAAAACGACATTGCTATTTATGCTGTTCATACTGCATTAGACAACCATAAAAATGGTGTAAACAAAATTTTCTGTGATGCTTTAGGATTGAAAAATACCAAAGTCTTAGTTCCAAAGCAAAATTTTATTCAAAAATTGATCACTTACACAACGCCAGAAAATGCCGACAAAGTTAGAAATGCATTATTCGAAGCTGGCGCTGGAACTATTGGGAATTATGACAATTGCAGTTTTAATTCCGACGGATTTTCGACTTATCAAGGGAATGAAAATAGCAATCCTGTAATTGGAACCAAAGGCGAATTAACGCAAACGGATGAAATCAAAATCGAAGTTACCTTTGAGAAACATTTACAGTCTAAAATTTTAAAAGCTTTGTTCTCAAATCACGTTTATGAAGAAGTTGCTTATGAGATTTACGAATTACAAAATCAGCATCAAAATATTGGATTAGGAATGATTGGCTCGCTAGAAACTCCAATGTCTGAAACTGAATTCCTTACCTTCGTAAAAGACAAAATGCAATGCGGAAGCATTCGACACAGTGCTTTTTTAAACAAAAACATCAGTAAAGTCGCGGTTTTAGGAGGTTCGGGAAGCTACGCAATTAAAAATGCCATTCAAGCTGGAGCCGATGTTTATCTAACAGCCGATTTGAAATATCATAACTTTTACGAATCTGAAAACCAAATACTTATAGCCGATATTGGTCACTTTGAAAGCGAAAGATATACAAAAAATTATATTGTTGATTTTCTTAAAGAAAAAATTACTAATTTTGCAATCGTTTTATCAGAAGAAAATACAAATCCAGTTAAGTACTTATAAAATATGGCTACTACAAAAGAATTGAGCGTTGAAGAAAAATTAAGAGCGCTTTTCGATTTACAAATTATCGATACCAGAATTGACGAAATTAGAAACGTAAGAGGTGAATTGCCTTTAGAAGTTGAAGATCTTGAAGATGAAGTAGCTGGTTTGACTACTCGTTTAGAAAAATTACAAAGTGATTTAGTGACTATTGAAGATAGCATTAAATCTAAAAAAGCAGCTATTGAAAATCACCAAGCTGCTATTAAAAAATATACAGAACAACAAAAAGACGTTCGTAACAATAGAGAATTCAACTCTTTAACTAAAGAAGTAGAGTTTCAAGAACTTGAAATTCAACTTGCTGAAAAGCAAATAAAAGAAATGAAAGCTTCTATTGAGCACAAAAAAGAAGTAGTTGCAAATTCTAAAGAAAAATTAGAGCAAAAATCAACTCACTTAAAACATAAAAAAACAGAATTGAACGATATCATGTCAGAAACTCAAAAAGAAGAAACATTCTTAACTGAGAAATCTGCAGAATATGAAGCACAAATCGAAGAGCGATTAATTGCAGCTTACAAAAGAATTCGTTCAAGCGTAAGAAACGGTTTAGCTGTAGTTTCTATTGAGCGTGGCGCTTCTGCTGGTTCATTCTTTACAATTCCACCACAAATTCAAGTAGAAATTGCTTCTAGAAAGAAAATCATCACCGATGAACACTCTGGAAGAATTTTAGTTGATGCAGCATTGGCAGATGAAGAAAGAGAAAAAATGGAAAAAATATTTGCAAAAATGTAATATCAAAAATCCTT
>NZ_DQDX01000025.1:4084-4999 GCF_003525665.1 Flavobacterium sp. | reverse complement strand
CAAAAATTACTTAATTTCACATCAAATTAAAACAAAATTGAAAAAAGTAGTTACTACAATCACAGCAAAAACTATTGGTTTATACATCAACATCTTAAGTTATATTGCTCCAAATAAATCATTTGCTTTAGCATACAAATTATTTAGCGAACCACGAAAAGGCAGAATTAAGTCAGATAAAATTCCCAAAACACTTCAAAAAGCAACCCACGAAACACATACTTTTAACGAACATCAATTTCAAACCTACACATGGCAAGGAAACGATGATGTAATTTTATTAATTCACGGTTGGGAAAGCAATGCTTCTCGCTGGAAAAAGTTATTATCACACTTATCTAAAACTGGCAAAACCATAATCGCAATCGATGGTCCAGCTCACGGATTAAGCAGCGGAAAAGAGTTTAACGTACCAACTTACGCCCAATTTATAGATAAAATTGTACAGCAATACAACCCAAAAGTAGCTATTGGTCACTCACTTGGCGGAAATGCAATTGCTTATTTTCAAGCACATTACCAACATAATTTTGAAAAAATAATTCTACTTGGCGCACCATCCGATTTTAATGTAATATTGAAGAATTACATCAAAATGCTCAGTCTTAACAACCGCGTAAATCAAGCACTTATCAACTTCGTAAAACAACGTTTCAACCTAAATGTAGACGACTTTTCGGCTTCAAAATATTTGAAAAACACCACAATTCCCGGATTAATAGCACACGATGTTGAAGATACCGTAGTATTATTTGAAGAAGGAAAAAAAATCGCAAAGTCTTGGAAAACAGCGCAATTCATTGAAACAAAAGGATTGGGTCACAGCATGCACGACAATTATCTGTATCAAACCATTGTACAATTTATAGAAGCGTAATCGCTCGGGCTTTATTTACAAACCTTATTCCTGCTTTC
>NZ_DQDX01000025.1:0-4051 GCF_003525665.1 Flavobacterium sp. | reverse complement strand
TTCCTGCTTTCATCCCAAAATCCCAATAAAAATCGGGAGTTTTTCCTTTCAATCAGTCCCGAAGCTTCGGGATAATTAGCCATTCTTTTTTCTTTTTGGTTACATTTAAAAAACAACATCTGTTTTTAAATACAAATTAGTACTTTTGCATCATGGAAGACAATCTCACTCGTATCAACAAATTTTTATCAGAAACTGGATTTTGCTCGCGTCGTGAAGCCGACAAACTTATTGAGCAAGGACGCGTTACAATAAATGGTAGCGTTCCAGAAATGGGTACAAAAATTAGCCCAAATGACGAAGTGCGCGTTGACGGAAAATTAGTGAGAGAAAACACTCAAAAAAGAGTATATCTTGCTTTCAATAAACCAGTAGGAATTGAATGCACAACCAACCTTGATGTACGAGATAACATTGTAGATTACATCAATTATCCAGAGCGAATTTTCCCAATCGGACGATTAGACAAAGCCAGTGAAGGATTAATTTTTATGACGAATGATGGTGATATCGTAAACAAAATTCTACGAGCAAGAAACAATCACGAAAAAGAATACATAGTAACCGTAAACCGACCAATAACCGATCGATTTATTGAAAGAATGGCTAATGGAATTCCAATTTTAGATACTGTAACAAGAAAATGTAAGGTAGAACAAATTAGCAAAAACATCTTCAGAATTATTTTAACTCAAGGTTTAAACAGACAAATTCGTAGAATGTGCGAATTTCTAGATTATGAAGTTACAGCTCTAAAAAGAACCAGAATTATAAACATCACACTCGATGTTCCTGTTGGTAGATTTAGAGAATTAACTTCTGATGAAATCACGCAATTAAACCAATTAATTGAACCTTCAAGTAAAACCGAAGAAGCTAGTTTACCAAAACCAATTAGGTCCGACAATTCAAAATTTTACAGCAATTCTAAACCAAGAATTTCTAGAAATAATAACAATCAAAACTAAATTATAAAGTCACTTTTTCAAATAGATTGAGTTTGTCAATTTGCAAAAGGGTTTTATTTTCATCGGTACTTTTGGTGAACATTGGTAGAAATTTTGCTCCATAAACTACTTCATCAAAAGTATAAGAAGTACGTTTTACAACTGTAGAACTGTACATATCATCAAAGACTTTTACGTAAACAATAATTTCTCCAATTGTGTTTTTAAAATCAGCTTCGTTAAGTTGATAAAACGGACTTTTTTCAGTAATTGGATGAACCAAAGTCCAACTTAAAGTCAGTGCATTTACTTTATCAAATTCTAAATCCAATTGATAGAATTTGTTTACCAATTTTCCGCCTTCTTCCACATGAATTCCTAATGTCATTCGTGCTTCGGCATCACTTAAATTGGTGTTTTTGTATGGAGATAATCTTAACATTAAAGCAGTTCCGCCTTGAAATGGAGCAATAACTGCATTTTCAGAAAATAAAATATGGGCATTGGGTTTACTAAATCTTCCATAAAATAAACCTGTGGCAATTGCGAAACTCAATAATCCAAATAAGGCTTCTACTGATGCCACAAAACTAGTAAGAAAACCACTCGGACTAATATGTCCGTAACCAACCGTAGTGTAGGTTTGAATACTAAAAAAGAACGTTTGACCAAATCTATCGATAGCATTTTCGGCAACAATTCCTTTAAGGTTTTCAGTTCCAATAAGATAATATATTGAGGCAAATGCAAGGTTTACAAGAAAATAAAATGTCAAAATAATAAAGAAAAATTTCCATCTAGGAATCGTCAACATAGTGTGATACCAACTAATACTTTCAATAAAACTCACACCAGTTTTTCGAACATTTGCATTACCCGATTTAGTTACAAAACGACCTCCATAACTTGATGAATTCGCTCCGAAACCGGTATCTTTTATTGCCTTTGCCTTAGAATTTATATTTTTTAAAAACGCCATTAAATAGTACTTTTTTAGAGCTTCAAAAATACCATTTTTTTTATAGAAGAAGTATTTTATTTAATTGTTTAGACATCAGTTTTCGCTCAAATTTGATTACATTTGGTTGAAGAATTAAATTCTGAGAATTATGGAAATTAGAAATGATCTAAAACTCGCTGTTTTAATTGATGCCGATAACGTGCCGTATGCCAATGTGAAAGAAATGTTTGAAGAAATTGCAAAATACGGCACGCCAACTTTTAAACGTATTTATGCCGATTGGACCAAACCAACTGTTTCTGGATGGAAAAATGTTTTGTTAGAAAATGCCATAACTCCTATTCAGCAATACAGTTATTCTACTGGGAAAAATGCAAGTGATAGCGCATTAATAATTGACGCGATGGACATTTTATATACTGGAAAAGTCGATGGATTTTGTATAGTTTCGAGCGATTCAGATTTTACAAGATTAGCAACACGACTTCGTGAAGCCGGAATGAAAGTCATCGGAATTGGTGAAAAGAAAACTCTTACTCCTTTTATTACAGCTTGTGATAAATTCATCTACATTGAAATTTTGAAGAAACATGATGCAGAAGTTCCATCTGGTTCAAATTCGAAACCAAATAAAAATACCAAAGTTCAAAACAGCAATCCAATAAGTAAAATTGATCCAAAAATCATTCAACTATTTTCTGATAGTATTGAAGATTTGGAAGATGAAAACGGTTGGGCATTCTTGGGTGATTTAGGAAACTTAATGCTAAAAAAGAAACCCGATTTTGACTCCAGAAACTACGGATTTTCTAAAATGCTGTCGTTTATAGAAAGCATGAACCGATTTGAAATTGACAAACGCGACAGCGGAAAAAACAATATCAAACACATTTACGTAAGAAGAAAATAAAAAAAATCTACTGATTACCCTAAAAATTAGATAATCAGTAGATTTTATTCAATAGTATTTTTACAATTTATTGATGTAACTACTGTACAAATCTTTAAATTGATAACCTACTTCTACTCTATCTTTACTAAGTTTATCAAATTCTACTAAACCCCAAAGTACAAATTCTTTCAAGAAATACTTGTCTTCCAAAGGAAATTCAGGTTGGTATTTTTGGATTAAATCTTCTAATGGTTTGATGGCATCCAATTGATTTTTGTATTCTTCATCAGATGCATCGTCAAGCAATTCAAATCCGGTTTCTGCAAAAAACCATTCTAATACTTTAGCATACGGACTCGCATCAGCATCGCGTTCCAACTTTTCAATTTTAGGGAAAAAAGCTGGGAAAAATGTTTTAATTGCATCGCTTATTAAATACTGTGCCACAACAGCTGCACCTTCTTGTTCGCCCTCATAAACCAACTCGACTTTACCTGTAATTGCAGGAATAATTCCCATAAAATCAGACAATCTAACCGAAGTTTTATCATTTCCAGCAAGCAAAGCGCGTCTTTCGGCAGTACTTAATAAATTCTCAAAAGCCGTAATACTCATTCTCGCACTCACACCACTTTTAGCATCGATGTACTCACTTTCACGAGCTTCAAAACTAATTTGTTCCAATAAATCTTTCGCTAATGATGGCACATGGACTGTTTCTGATTGTTGCAAATCTAATTTTGCTTCTTGATGTGTAATCGTTCTTGCAATAGCAACCGTTTCTGGATAATGCGTTAAAATTTGCGAACCAATTCTATCTTTTAATGGCGTTACAATGCTTCCGCGATTGGTATAATCTTCTGGATTGGCAGTAAATACAAATTGCATATCTAAAGCCATTCTAACTTTAAAACCACGAATTTGAATGTCGCCTTCTTGTAAAATATTAAATAAAGCAACTTGAATTCTAGCTTGTAAATCGGGTAATTCATTGATTACAAAGATGCAACGGTTCGCTCTCGGAATCATCCCAAAGTGAATTACTCTATCATCGGCGTAAGATAATTTCAAGTTTGCCGCTTTTATCGGATCAACATCACCAATTAAATCGGCTACAGTAACATCTGGCGTTGCTAATTTTTCTGAAAAACGTTCGCTTCTGTGAATCCATTTTATCGGAGTTGCATCGCCTTTTTCGTCAATTAAATCTTTTGCAAATCTCGAAATTGGATTTAATGGATCATCATTAAT
>NZ_DQDX01000135.1 GCF_003525665.1 Flavobacterium sp. | reverse complement strand
CTAACTTTTTGGGGCATGTTCAGCTTGCTCAGGATTTTTTGTTTCTATAGATTCTTAAAACTATAAAATCATATCTTCATAAGGAATTACAATTCCATAACCTTTATTTTTGAAATAGGAAGTTGGATTTTCTTTAGAAATTGTAAGAACAAAATCGCCACCCCAAGCTCCAAGACTTTTAATAACACCATCAAAATCGTGAAATAGAGCTTCTTTAACCGTTTGTTGCTCTAGAATCGAACTCATTTCTATTTCGTGTTTTTGTATCGCTATGGCAAACTCTTTTGGTTCTGTAGCAGTGATAACTGTAGTAGTAATTGCATCAATTTTTTTAATGGTTTTAGAAATATCACCATGATTTTGCAAATAGGTAGCAATTGCCGATTTACTACTTTGTTTTTTGTTGAGGTAAACAAAATATATTTTATCTGAAAAAGTAGGGTCAAATGCAATGGTTTCAACAACAGGTTTATCGTTTACTAATTGGTATAAAATAGGTGAGTTGTTCTGTGCGCAGGCCAAATCATAACCACTTCCGCCAAAACTTTTTCTCAGTAAATCGTAAGCATTAATGTTCAGCCAATCTGCAATATTGTTTATTAAGGTTGATGAAGTTCCCAATCCCCAAAATTTTGGAAACGTTAACTCGGTTGTGATTTTATATCCTTTGGATTTGGGAATAAAATCGGGGTTCAAATTATAAGCTTCGTGTAAAATCTCAATCAAGGTATCTTTGATGTTCTGATTTTCTTCGTGCTTGTGTTTTTTTATAATCGATTCAAATGTTATATTGGATTCAAACCAAATGCTTCCATCTGCATCATAACTTGTCCATTCAATTTGTTCGCCATTTGTTTCTTCGATGATTAAATTCTGACCAAATTTTGTTGGTAATGCCAATGCTTTTGCACCATCAAGAACTACATATTCTCCTGTAATTAGTAATTTTCCGTTGCTGTAAAAGGTTTGTTTCATTGATAATCTTGTTTTGAAATGATGATTTTGTTTCCAAAAGTTTACAATTTAGCCCGAAATTTCGGGACTGATTGGAGGGAAAAACTCCCGATTTTTATCGGGATTTTGGGATGAAAGCAGGAAAAAGGATTGCTAAAATGCCCAATCCCGACGCTTCGGGAATTCGCTTCTAATTATTATTATTTTTCAATTTTAGGAAGAGAAACTGTAAATGTTGTTCCGGTTCCAAATTCGGTTTCAAATGTAATAGTTCCTTTGTAATTTTCAATGATGTTTTTGATAATTCCTAAGCCTAAACCCATTCCGCTATTTTTGGTGGTGAATTTTGGTTCGAATATGCGTTCGATATTTTCCTGTTCGATTCCAATTCCGTTATCTTTTACAGTGATGTTTACGTTATTTTCAACTTGTTTTACTTCAACTAAAATGGACTTTTCAAGTTGATTTTCTGGAATTGCCTGAATGGCGTTTTTCACCAAATTGGTAATAATTCGAATCAATTGCGTTCGATCCATGATGGTGATGATTTCTTGTTCGTCACTATTGAACTGAATGTATTCTTCGTTGAAAATATCTAATGAAAACTCTACCACTTCAACCACATTTAAAGTTTCATTTTGTTGCGCTGGCATGGAGGCAAAATTAGAAAACGCCGATGCAACCGAAGTCATGGTATCTATTTGCTGAATTAAAGTTTTGGTATAATCGTTCAGTTTTTGCTTCAAATCTGGATCTTCGGGATTGAATTTTCGCTCAAAACTTTGCACCGTCAATCGCATTGGAGTAAGCGGATTTTTAATTTCGTGCGCAACTTGTTTCGCCATTTCGCGCCAAGCTTGTTCGCGTTCGCTTTGCGCCAACATGGTTGCACTTTCTTCCAGTTTATCGACCATGGCATTGTAGGCTTTTATCAATGAGTTGATTTCTTTGCTGTTGGCTTCAATTAGAATTTTTTCGTTTTTTTGATTCAAACTGGTTTCATTAATTTTATCGGAAATAGTTTTAAGTGTTTGCGTGATGTAAGACGATAGAAAATACGCCAAAGCAAAGGCAATTATCAACATAAAAAAGTACACCTGACTCAATCGAATTAAGAATTCTTGAATCTCATTTTCGTAAAAACTGTCGTCTTCAATGTACGGCAAATTTAAAATTCCGAGTGGTTTGAATTTGTCGTCTTTTATTTGACTGAAAGATGATCGATTTTTAACTCCGTCCACACTTTTAATGTCAACATATCTTTTTTCGATAGACGATTGCACTAATTTGATGATGTATTTTGGAACCGGAGGCGAAATAGTATCGACAGAAAAAGTAGCTTTTGACGATTTTAAAAGAATTCCGCTTAAACTATAAATATTGATTTCAATTTTATGAATATCGGATAATTCGTGAATTTTATCTTTAAAAATCAGCGGAAGATTTTTCTCTGTTAACGGATAAGTAGTATTCGATAAGATGTAGTTGATGTGTTCTTTTACAGCATCTTCTTTTCGTTCCAGTCGTTCTTGATGGTAGTTTTTGGCTTCGTTTTTAAACTGAATTAACGAAATAGAAGCCATTAAAATCGAAGCAATTAATATCAATACGATCATCGATAGGAAAATCCTAATTCGGAGTGAAAGCATAGACATTTTGAAGTTTTTAAACATAGTATTCAGTCTCAGTCTCAGTTTTCAGTCGCAACTGATTACTGCGACTGCGACTGAAAACTATTTCTTTTCTCTTATTCTTTTATAAAATTTAAATCCCAACATGATTAAAATCGAAAACACAAAGATTCCGATTACACCATAAATCCAGTTGAAAGCATTTTTTAAAATTACTAAAAAAACAACTGCAAATAAAATAATTGTGGCACCTTCATTCCAAAGTCGCATAAAATTAGAAGAATACTTGAAATTGTCGTTTTGCAATTGCTTATAAATTTGATGGCATTTTAAATGATACAAAAACAGCGCCAAAACAAATCCGAGTTTCACGTGCATCCAAGGCATTTGCAACCAAGCCGGCATCAGAAACAATAACCAAGCCGCAAATAATGTTGCTAAAACCGCACTTGGCCAAGTAATAATAAACCACAGACGATAAGTCATTATCTTATATTGCGTAAGCAAAATTTCTCGTTCGGGTGAAGGTTTTTGGTTGGCTTCAATTTGATACACAAACAACCTAACAATGTAAAACAAACCTGCAAACCAAGTAATTACAAATATTAGGTGTAGTGATTTTATGTAGTTGTAGAGTTCCATATTTCAGTTCTTAGTTTTCAGTTCTCAGTCGCATCTGTATACTGTGACTGAGACTGCAAACTAAATTATTTATTTTTAAAATCTTCAATCCAATTCGCTACAACACCACACCATTCATCGTCATCATTCATACATGGAACCGCCATAAATTCTTCGCCACCATGATGTAAAAATTGTTCGTTGGCTTCCATTGCAATTTCTTCTAATGTTTCTAAACAATCAGAAACGAAAGCTGGAGTTACAACGGCTAATTTCTTAATTCCTTTCTCAGGCATTTTGTTGATTTCAACATCGGTGTAAGGCGTTAACCATTTGTCACCTGCTAATCGAGATTGGAATGTTTGACTGTATTTTCCTTCTGGAATTCCTAATAATTTTACTACTTGTTTTGTAGTTTCATAACATTGATGACTGTAGCAAAATTCGTGTGCTGGCGATGGCGTGTTGCAACACGTTCTGTCCATTTTACAATGCGATTTAGTAACATCGGTTTTACGAATATGACGTTTCGGAATTCCGTGATACGAAAACAATAAGTGATCGTAATCAAATCCTTCCAAATGTTTTTTCATCGAGTTGGCTAAAGCCTGAATATAATCGGGTTTGTTATAAAAAGCTGGAACATTGGTAAAAGTCATTTCTGGAAAAAACTTCTGACGCAATTCTTCTGCCAAAACCACAATTGTAGTTGTAGAAGCCATAGCATGTTGCGGATATAACGGCATCAACATTACTTCGGTTACACCTTTGTCTTTTAGTTCTTGCAATCCTTTTTTGATGGTCATTGTTCCATAACGCATTGCTAAAGCCACAGGAATATCTACTAATTTCTGAACTTTTTCATGCATTTTTTTAGAAAGCACAATTAAAGGCGAACCTTCGTCAGTCCAAATTCGAGCATAAGCTTCTGCCGATTTTTTTGGTCGCGTTTGTAAAATAATTCCACGAACTAATAATGCACGCAATAAAAACGGAACGTCAATTACGTATTTATCCATTAAAAATTCGTCTAAATACGGTTTAACGTCTTTGGCTGTTGGACTTTCTGGAGAACCTAAATTTACAAGTAATACACCTTTCATAGTAAAATTTAATTTTTTGTAAAAGTAAATGATTCTTACTTTTTACATTTATGTTTATGTTTTTTTTATCGATTGTTTGATATACGAAATTTATTGGGTTTGATATTTTTTTAACAAAGTCTCTAATTCAGAACCTTCAATACCTCCACCAAAATTATTGTTTTTGGTTTTTATATTATGCATCTGACAGTCTATACAAATGTTTATTATTCCAACTGTTTTATTTTTCTCTTTTAATATTAAAAAATCTCTATAAATAGGTACACATGCAGTTGTATTAAGA
>NZ_DQDX01000172.1:5904-6373 GCF_003525665.1 Flavobacterium sp. | reverse complement strand
TCAAATTCCAAATTCCAAAATTCCAAAATATAGATGATTAGTTTAAAAAAAATAATTTTGAGTTTGCTAGTTGTAGGAAGCAATTTTGCACACGGTCAAGATGCCACTTGGCCGTTGCAGAAATGCATCGATAAAGCATTAGAAAACAATATCGAAATAAAAATCCGCCAACTTGAAGTAAAACGAGTTCAAAAAAGTAGAAACTCGGTTTGGAATCAATTATTACCAACCGTTAGTTTCAATGGAAGCCAATCGTATAATTTTGGTTCAACGATCGATCCATCAACAAATGGTCGTGTTAGTTCTAATATCCAATATGATAATTTCTTTATCAACGCCAATATGAACTTAATCGATTTTAATGCGTTTGCCAATGCACAGAAAAATAAAATCGATATCGAAAAAGCCAAAGCCGACAAAGAAGTCATCGAAAACGAATACAAATTACAACTTTTAGACAGTTATTATA
>NZ_DQDX01000172.1:4925-5884 GCF_003525665.1 Flavobacterium sp. | reverse complement strand
AGGAACAATTTAAAAATGCGGTTTTTAATTTAGATAGAATTTCAAAAGAAGTCGAAATTGGAAGCAAACCCAAAAGCGATTTATACGACGTGCAATTGAGTTTTGCTCAAGAAGAAAAACGAATTTTAGAAACTGAGCAATTGTACACTATTCAAAAAATGCAATTGTTTCAACTGATGAATGCTGCTGATGTTTCAATTTCAGAAGTGGTTTTAGTTTCCAATTCATCCGATGAAACTACGACAGTTTCTTCAGAAGTTTCTAATCCAAAAATTAAATCGGCCGAACTAAATTATAAAAGTAGTTTGAAGGAATTAAGCAGTCAAAGAGCCAATAATTTGCCTGTTTTATCGTCTTTTTATTCTATTTCTAGCTTTTATTACAAGCCATTAAATCAATCTAGTGCTGATGTTGCAAGTTTTAGTAATCAAGTAGGCGACAATAAAAACCAACAAGTCGGACTTCAATTAAGTGTTCCAATTTTCAACGGATTTAGAAATAATAAAAGGAATGTTGCGGCCAAAATTGAAACCGAAAAAAACAAACTCATCATCACTCAAGAACAGCAAAAAATCGAAAATCAAATTGCATTAGAAAAACAAAATCAACAGAATTATTTGCAACTTCAAAATAAATTTGAGGAAACGTTAACGTATGCAAAAGCTTCATTTTCAACAACCCAATCAAAATTTTTAGCAGGAAAAATCGAATCAATATCGCTATCATCAGTTAAAAATCAATTGCTTTCTTCAGAGTATGATGTTTTGAAAAATAGTTTACAAATGGAATACACCAATTTCAAAATCAACTTGATTCAAAATAATAGGTTATAACTATCTCATTATAACAAAACTTTAAAGCTTGTTGCTATCATACTTTTAAACTTCTTACTATCTTTGCAATTCATATTCAGTTTAAATAAAAAGTCAAACAACTTTTAAACTTTTAAACTCATAAAC
>NZ_DQDX01000172.1:0-4877 GCF_003525665.1 Flavobacterium sp. | reverse complement strand
TAAACTTTTAAACTCATAAACTTTTAAACAAGAAGATGAAGTTAGATAGAAAAGAAATCCTAAAAGCATTAGAAACAATTACTATTGCTGGCGAAGGAAAAAATATGGTAGAAAGTGGCGCGGTAAAAAACGTACTTATTTTTGGCGATGAGGTTACAGTAGATTTAATGATTGCAACTCCAGCAATGCACATTAAAAAACGTGCCGAAGACGATATTAAAAAACTAATTCACGAAAAATTCTCTCCAGATGCCATCGTGAAAGTAAATATTAAAGTCGAAGCCAAAGAAAATCCAAACGAAATTAAAGGAAAATCTATTCCTGGAATTAGCAATATTATTGCCGTAGCTTCAGGAAAAGGTGGTGTTGGTAAATCTACAACTACAGCAAATTTAGCCGTTACTTTAGCCAAAATGGGATTCAAAGTTGGAGTTCTTGACGCCGATATTTACGGTCCAAGTATGCCAATAATGTTTGATGTAGAAAATGAAAAACCAATTTCTATAGAAGTTGACGGAAAGTCTAAAATGAAACCTATCGAAAGTTATGAAATTAAATTACTTTCTATCGGGTTTTTCACTTCTCCAAGTCAGGCCGTTATTTGGCGTGGACCAATGGCTTCAAAAGCATTAAACCAAATGATTTTTGATGCCGATTGGGGACAATTAGATTTTATGTTAATCGATTTACCTCCAGGAACAGGCGATATTCACTTGTCAATTATGCAAGCGTTGCCAATAACTGGTGCGGTTGTCGTAAGTACGCCACAAGCCGTAGCTTTAGCCGATGCTAAAAAAGGAGTTTCCATGTTTTTATCAGAAGCAATCAACGTTCCGGTTTTAGGAATTATCGAAAACATGGCGTATTTCACACCAGAAGAACTGCCAAATAACAAATATTACATCTTCGGAAAAGAAGGCGCCAAAAATCTTGCAGAAGATTTACAAGTACCATTTTTAGGCGAAGTTCCATTGGTGCAAAGCATTCGTGAAGCTGGCGATTATGGTCGTCCAGCAGCATTGCAAACCGCTTCACCATTAGAAAAAATATACGAAGAAATAGCAAGAAACGTGGTGCAAGAAGTAGTGAACAGAAACGAAAATCTTGCTCCAACAGAAGCCATCAAAATAACAACAATGGCAGGATGTTCTGCAGTGAAGAAATAGTATTCAGTTTACAGTCTCAGTTTACAGTTTACACTGTTTTCTGCGGCTGAAAACTGCGACTGAAAACTAAATTAAATTATGACACACGAAGAATTAACACTAAATGTTGAAAAAGCACTCGAAGAAATCAGACCATTCTTGAATTCTGACGGCGGCGACATCAGCTTGGTTTCTATTGACGATGAAAAGCACGTAAAAGTGCGTCTTCAAGGCGCGTGCACGTCATGTAGTTTAAGCATCAGCACAATGAAAGCTGGCGTTGAAACTACCATAAAAAAGTATGCACCACAAATAGAAACTGTAGAAAATATACTATAACGTTGCTCTAAATTTTTCGAATTTTTGGGCGTTACCTTTCAGGTCGGGCTTTCGCCTTTATCTTTTGTTCCACTAACGTTCCACAAAAGGATATCGGCTCTATCCCTAACGCAACAACCGTAAACTGACAAATATCATATGTTTAAAAATTTATGTTTTGGACTTTTGCACTTCAAACTTCTAAACGCATAAACTTCTAAACTCATAAATTATCTAAATGATTACAACAGATATACTCATCATTGGTGCCGGACCAACCGGTTTATTCACCGTTTTTGAAGCAGGATTATTACAATTAAAATGTCACATCATTGACGCACTTCCGCAACCTGGCGGACAACTTGCCGAACTTTATCCAAAGAAACCAATATTTGATATTCCTGGTTATCCCGAAGTTTTAGCTGGTGATTTAGTGACCAATTTAATGGAACAAATCAAGCAATTTCAACCAGGATTCACCTTGGCTGAAACGGCTGAAACTATTGATAAATTAGAAGACGGAACTTTTATAGTTACTACTAATAAAGGAACAAAACATCATGCAAAAGCCGTTGCAATTGCAGGTGGTTTAGGAACTTTTGAACCAAGAAAACCTCAATTAGAAAACATTGCTTTCTACGAAGAAAAGGGAGTGGAGTATTTTGTAAAAGATCCAGAATTATTCCGTGATAAACGAATAGTAATCGCTGGTGGTGGAGATTCTGCTTTAGATTGGAGTATTTTCCTTTCTAATGTAGCTTCAGAAGTTACTTTGGTACATAGAAGAAACGAATTCCGTGGCGCTTTAGATTCAGTTGAAAAAGTGCAAGAATTAAAAAAACTTGGAAAAATCAACTTGATTACACCAGCAGAAGTTGTTGCCATAAACGGAAAAGACCATGTTGAAAGTATTGTATTAGAAAACGAAGGCGTGCAACAAGTTTTTGAAACCGATTATTTTATTCCGCTTTTTGGATTAACTCCAAAATTAGGAGCAATTGCCAATTGGGGATTAGAAATTGAGAAAAACGCTATCAAAGTAAACAACGCTTTAGATTACCAAACCAACATCGATGGAATTTACGCCATTGGTGACGTGAATACCTATCCAGGAAAATTGAAATTGATTTTATGTGGTTTCCACGAAGCAACTTTAATGTGCCAAAGTGTTTACAACAGAATCAATCCAGGTAAAAAATATGTTTTAAAATACACAACAGTTTCAGGAGTTGACGGTTTCGACGGAACGAGAAAAGAAGCTGAAAAAGCAGTTGTAAAATCGATTGATTAATTATCCTGCAAGGTTTATAAAACCTTGTAGGTATTTATACTAAAATAAAATGCCACAAGATATTACCCTAAAAATAACCGACCGAAACGGACAAACTCACGAAATTCAAGCGCCAACAGACATGAATTTAAATGTCATGGAAGTTATTCGTATGTATGAATTAGCCGAAGAAGGAACCGTTGGTGTTTGCGGCGGAATGGCAATGTGTGCATCATGTCAATGCTATGTTTTAAATGATGTAATTTCGTTAGAAAGAAATCCAGATGAAGAAGCCATGCTTTGGGAAGCCTATCATGTAAAAGACAATTCTAGACTAGGTTGTCAAATACGAATTACTGAAGAAATAGATGGGCTAGAACTCGAAATTGCACCAGAACAATAATAGAAGCGAAAAGAAATTTTCGCTTTTTTTGTAACAAAATTTTAACACTTACGTATAATCAAAATATTCCACTAAATTAATTGGAATTTCATTTTGATGGATCAAAACACCTATTCTCCAGGATTGCATAAACTAGTAACTCTTCAAGTTAACGATGTCAATTTGCTCACTAATAGCAACTCTTTTATTGCATTTTCAGAAAAAATAATTCAAGAATTTGAACTTGAAAAAGTCGGAATTATTACTCATAATTTTGAAAATAATAGTTTTACCATTGCTATTTGTTTAAAAGAATCTCATATTTGTATTCACACATGGCCCGAATTTAAACAGCTTACTCTTGATGTTTATTTGTGTAATTATTTACAAGATAATACTCAAAAAGTAAAAAGTATTACCAATGCTTTTATAAATTATTTTAATGCGGTTGTTTTAAAAGATTTTGAAATTAATAGATAAATAGATATGGATTTTCCTTGTTTCCATTGTAATACTGAAACTAAATTAGATGTAAAAATTGACGTAAGTTTTTTTGCTTGTCCAAGTTGTGGTACATTGTATTCAAAGAATGAGAACAATGATTTTACATATAGAGATCGATTTAAAAAAGAAATTTATAACAATGCTTTTTCTGTGGGTCAGAAAGCTGAATTTAAAAATGAAACCTACACCATTATTGGACTTTTAATTAAAAGATTCGATGCGGTTACAAGATGGGCAGAGTATGTGTTGCAAAACGACAAAGGAGAGTTTCTCTATTTATCAGAATCCTCAGGAAATTTCATTTTATTAGAACAAATTGAATTCGAAAAGAAAGTAGGCAATCATCCTTTAGAAATAGATTATTTGGATAAAACCTTTGAAAGATATGATTATACTTATCCAAAACTAGATTATGCTTCTGGATATTTTGATTATAATATTTTAAATAAAATTGAATTAATAGAGTACATAAATCCACCCTATATTGTTTCATTTGAAAAATTTGGACAAGAGCAAACCGCATTTTACGGAAAACACATTTCAAGAAGTGCTATAAAAAGTGCTTTCAAAACTTCGGCAATTCCATCCAAGTCAGAAATCGGAATGGTGCAACCTTTTCTTTTTGATGTTAGAAAATTGGTGATAATATTTTGCTCCTTTGCCATATTAATTTTGTTAACGCATTGGTTTTTAAATAAAGATAGAAGAGAACAAGAAGTATTAAACACTTCTATTCCTTTTGAGAGTTATACTACTAAAGAGTTTGTAAGCCCATCATTTGAATTAAAAGGAAGTTCTGCACCATTACAAATTTCGGTTTATTCAAATGTGAATAATTCATGGGCAAATGTTCAAGTAGCTTTAGTAAACGAAAAGACTAACGAAGAAGTTTATGCATCCAAAGATATCGAGTATTATCACGGTAATACTGATGGAGAAAGTTGGTCTGAAGGAAGTACATCAGAGAATTTCAATATTTGTGGCGTTGCAGAAGGTAAATACCATTTATCAATTACACCTTCCAAAGCTCCAGAGGATTTGTCAAATAGTTCGTTAGTTATAAGCGCAACATGGAACAAACCTTCGATGCGAAATATTTTTATGACATTTATTTTTATGACAATTTTTATTGTTGTAATTTATTACCTTTCAAGGTATTTCGAAGAAAAAAGATGGGGTAATTACTAATATTAATTTCAAATGGAAAAAGTATCAGATTTTATAAAAGAAAATTATCTATCAATTATAATAGCTATAG
>NZ_DQDX01000004.1:1024-6489 GCF_003525665.1 Flavobacterium sp. | reverse complement strand
AAAATAATTAATAAAAGTATGGATATTTCTGAATTAGGTCTTGACGATGAAGTTGTTGATTTTTTGAATGGTCAAAAAGATTTTATAATTGACAGAGTTTCACAAGAAGGTGGCAATTGTGATATTTTTTTTGGGGAACATAAAATTTTTAATAAACGCATTGCTCTAAAGATTTATTATGGTAGTGCATCTGATAGTTCTCATAATGAGCCAAAAATATTATCAAAACTTAACCATCCTAATATATTAAAAGTTATGGATGCAAAAAGAATTGGTAAATACCATAGTTATTTTATGACTGATGAAATCAATGGAGGTGATTTAGAGAAATATTATAAAGCTGGAAAGTTAGATTTAAAGAAAGCATTAAATATTATTCATGGTATTTTGAATGGTTTAAGTGAGTTACATAAAGATAAAATTCAAATATTGCATCGAGATATTAAACCAAAAAATATATTAGTATATGAAGAAAATAGTGAACCATTAATTGCTGATTTTGGTTCAATTAAGCATTTTAATAGTTCGGGTAAGATAGCAGGATCAAAAACAACAACACTATATATGCCACCTGAAATTATTAAAGGTGGTTGTTATACTATTCAATCTGATATTTATCAATTAGGTATTTCAATGTTTCAAATTTTAGGCGGTTTTTTCCCAGATACATACGCAGAATGGTTGACTAATAAAGAACAAATTAAATTGAAATCAATTTCAGGTGCATATGAGATTTCGGTATTTGTAGATAATATTATTTATGGATTAATACTAAAAAATAAATTACTAAAATATGACACTTTACCTCCGTATATAGGTAAAGAAATTATTAATATTATTAAAAAATCTACACATTCAGATTTGAAAATAAGATATTCAAATGCAAGTGAGTTTTTAAATGATTTATATAAAGTTCAAAAAAGACTAACAAATTGGCAACAGAAAGATAGTATATATTATGCTACAACAATCAAAGGCGATAAATACAGAATTTTGCATTCAAAAAATGGTTTTTCTATTGAAAAAAATGGAGCATCAGGATGGAGAAGAACAGGAGATTTTTCAAATGAAATTGAAACTCAATTTGCTAAAATAAAATAAATAAAACTAGTTATAAAATGCAATTACCATCCTACATAGAAGACCACATTAGTCAAATACCGGCATTGCAATTACTCATAAAAATGGGGTATCAATATATTGCTCCAGACGAAGCTTTAGAGCTTCGTGGTGGTAGAACCAGCAATGTATTACTTGAACCAATTTTGAAAAAACAACTCGAAAAAATAAATTCTATACAATACAAAAACAAAGAGTTTTCATTTTCAGAAAGTAATATTAATGCGGCTATTATTGCTTTAAGAGAACTACCAATTCAAGATGGTTTTATAAAAGCAAATCAAGTATTTTTTGATTTAATAACATTGGGTAAAAGTTTAGAGCAAACCATTCTAAACGATAAAAAAAGTTTCTCTTTTCAATACATCGATTGGAAAAATATAGAAAACAACACTTTCCATGTTACTGAAGAATACGCTGTTTTACGAAGCGATAGAAACGATACGTATCGTCCAGATATTGTTTTATTCATCAATGGTATTCCAATGGTAATTATTGAGTGTAAAAGTAATGTCATCAAAGAACCAGTAACACAAGGAATTTCCCAACACTTACGTAATCAATTAGAAGATGGTATAAGAGGTTTATACCAATATTCCAACATGGTTTTATCGCTAGCAGTCAACGAAGCAAGATATGCAACCACAGCTACTCAAAAAGAATTTTGGAGCGTTTGGAAAGAAGTTTTCCGTACCAAAGAAGAAGGAATAATGTACGGTGATGCCATACGTCAATTAAAAAATAGTGAGTTACCAAACACAGAACGAACTTCAATATTCAAACAACGTTTCAAAAACGTATTACAATTTTTCAATCAATTAGAAAAAGAAGAAGTAATAGTAACCGAACAAGACAAACTACTATTCAGTTTATGCCAAAAATCACGCATTTTAGACCTTATTTTCAATTATATAGTCTATGATGATGGAGTTAAGAAAATAACACGGTATCAGCAATATTTTGCTATTAAAGAAACACTCAAAAAAATTAGTGTTGCAGATGCTAATGGTAAGCGAACAGGTGGTGTAATTTGGCATACACAAGGAAGCGGAAAATCATTAACAATGGTAATGTTGGCGCAAATGATTGCAACCCAAAAAGACATTAAAAATCCAAAAATAATTCTTGTTACCGATAGAATAGATTTAAATACACAAATTACAGAAACATTCCAAAAATGCCATGTAGAAGTAGAAGAAGCGCAAACAGGAAAACATTTAGTCGATTTAATCAACAGTCCAACCGATGCTGTTATTACAACTTTAATTCACAAATTTGAAGCAGCAATAAACCAATCGAAGGATGGTTTTACTTCACCTAATATATTTGTACTAATTGACGAAGGACACAGAAGCCAATACGGAACATTCAATGTAAAAATGAGAAAGGTATTTCCTAATGCTTGTTTTGTAGCATTTACAGGAACACCATTAATGAAAAAAGAAAAAAGCACAGCCAATAAATTTGGTGGCTTAATTGATGTATATTCTATAACAGATGCTGTTGATGATAAAGCAGTTGTACCTTTATTGTACGAGGGAAGACACAATGTAATTGAAGTAAATGACAAACCATTAGACACATATTTTGATAAAGTTTCTGAACCTGCTACACCTTATGGCAAAGTGGCACTAAAAAGAAAATTCAGTTCAACAAATCAAATAAATAAAGCCGACCAAGTAGTTTATGCAAGAGCTTGGGATATTAGTGAACATTTCGAAGCTAACATTCAAGGTACAGGATTCAAAGGACAATTAGTAGCACCAAATAAAACTACAGCTATTAAATACCGTGAATACCTTAAAGAAATCGGAAAAGTTAGTTGTGAAGTATTAATTTCTGCACCAGATACTAGGGAAAATCACGAAGATGCTTTTGAAGAAAATGAAGATGTAGTGCAAAAGTTTTACAAAGCCATGATGAGTAAATATGGCAAACAATCCGATTACGAGAAATCAGTAATTAGTGCATTCAAAAAACAAGAACAACCTGAAATTATTATTGTTGTAGATAAATTACTAACAGGTTTTGATGCACCAAACAATCAAGTTTTATACATAACTAGATCATTAAAAGAACATACATTACTTCAAGCCATTGCAAGGGTTAATCGTGTAGCACCAGGAAAAGAATACGGATTTATTATTGACTATTTCGGAAATTTAGAAAACTTAGACAAAGCATTAAATACATACAGTGGTTTAAATGATTTTGCAGAAGAAGAATTATCAGGAACAATAATAAACATCAATAAGGAAATTGAAAAATTACCACAAGCGCATAGTGAGGTTTGGGATTTGTTTAAAACCATAAAAAATAAATACGATGCTGAAGCTTATTCAGAACTATTAAACGATGATAGTATAAGGCATCCATTTTATGAAAAGCTTTCAACTTTTATACGTTTGTTTAAATTAGCAATGGCATCAATTGAGTTCAACGATATTGAGAACGAAAAGACCATTGATAAATACAAGAAAGACAGTAAATTTTTCTTGCAATTAAGAGTAGATGTAAAGAGAAGATATTATGATGATATTGATATTTCTGCTTTTGAATCTCAAATTCAAAAACTAATAGACAAACACATTACAACTGAAGGAGAAGTTTTAAAAATTACAGAATTAGTAAATATTTTTGATAAGGATAAGCGCGAAGCAGAGGTTGAAAAAATGGTAGGTAAAGCTGCAAAAGCGGACCATATTGCAACAAGAACTATCAAAGCGATTAATGTTAAAATGAATGAAGATCCAATCTTCTATAAAAGTCTTTCAACATTAATAAGAGAAGCAATAAACGATTACCATCAACACCGTATAGATGAAGCTTTATATTTACAAAGAGCCAAAGACTACGAAAACCAATTCCTTACAGGAAAACAAAATAATGTGCCTAGTGTTATACAAGAAAAACCAAACGCAATTGCATTTTATAATCTTATAAATGCAGTTTTAGAGAATAGTTTTAACAACACTCCTGAACCAAAAGAAGTGCAAGCCAATACAGCCATAGAAATAGAAGATTGTATTAAAAATATCGTTTATGAAAATGATACATTAATTATCGATTGGCAAACCAATACAGAAATTGAAAAAGAATTAAAAAATAACCTCGATGATTTACTTTTCGAGAAGCAACAACAATACGACACGCAATTCTCTTTTGATAAAATTGATGAACTGATTGAAGAAGTAATAAAAATCGCTAAACTAAAATACATTTAATGTTAACCACTATCCAACAAATAAACTATGGTAGTAAGCGCATTGAATATACTTTGTCTTTTGCTACTAGAAAATCATTAGGTATAAAAGTAAAACCAAATGGTTTGGTATCGGTTACGGCTCCTACTGATGCAAATATTAGTGATATTAATAAAAAAGTAAAATCTAAAGCAAATTGGATATTAAAACAGCAAGCTTTTTTCTGTAGTTACAAACCATTTACACCACAACGCAAATACGTTAATGGAGAAACACACCTTTATTTAGGAAGACAATACAAGTTGCAAATCATTGAAGATACTATAAACGAAATCAAACTTTATAGAGGTACAATGATAATGAAAACTAAAAAAAATAATCCTGAATATTTAGAAAAAAATTTAAACGATTGGTACAAGCTAAAAGCCGAAGAAGTATTTGCAGAAGTTTTGGAAAAATGCAAAACTTTACACAAAGAATTCCCAATTCGTAATTCCCAATTGGTAATCCGTAGTTTAAAAATGCGTTGGGGTAGTTGTACTTCTACAGGCAAAATAATTCTAAACACAGAATTAATTAAAGCACCAAAAGGAAGTATAGAATATGTAATCATTCACGAGTTGTGCCATCTAATACACCACAATCACAATAAAGAGTTCTACGATTTACAAAACCGTTTATCTCCAAATTGGGAAAAATGGAAAGAGAAATTGGAACATTCTTTATCCTAATTTATGTATATTGATAAGATATGTTTCTTTTAATTGATTTACACTAATTTCATTAAAATAGTCATTACCTCATTCACCTGCACAAAAACCGTCTTTAGTCCAAGTATTCCTAAAGCCGCTTCTTTGTTTGCTTCATTTCGCTAATAACTATTTTGCATCGTTTTGCACTTTTTGGCTTCTATATTTTCCAAACTTGTTTAAATATAATAATCTTTGAAATAGTAGGAAAAGAGTTTGATGTTAACGAAACGATTATACAATATAAAGTGATTAATTTTATTTTGCACTTAAAACACCATTAATGCATATTGTTTTCTATTTGAAAAAATAAAATAACTTTTTTTCAAAGTAAGGGTCTCAATTTTATCCTTTTTTTTTCTTTACTATTTTTTTGTTTTTTTTTTTTAATTTT
>NZ_DQDX01000004.1:0-913 GCF_003525665.1 Flavobacterium sp. | reverse complement strand
CATAAATATTTGGAATATAATAATCCTAATGGGGATTATTCAAGGAATTATCTTTGGATTGGTTATACTTTTTACTAAAAAATATTATTCCAAAACAAATTCTTTTTTGGCATACACCTCCTTTTCTTTATCATTTAGTAATCTACAATATTGGATAATTGATAGTGGTTTAGAAGACTTATTCCCATTTTTAGGTTGGTTTAGGATTCCATGTGAGTTTTTAATTATTCCAATGTTCTATCTTTTTGTAAATAAATATTTGGGTGTTAATGTAAAAAAGGAAATTAAAATTTCATTATTAATTCCGTTTTTTATTGATTTTCTATTTCAAATTTCAATTTCTTTTGATCAATTATTCTTTGAAAATAAATTTATTAGCTTTAAATTCATTGATACATATATGACTATTGAAGAGATTTCTTCAAATAGTTATTCTCTTTTTCTAATAATCTTAACATTGTTAATAGTTAAAAACTTTGAACAGAGAAACAATGTTTTTAAGATAGAGTTTGTTAAACAAAAAACAAAGTGGCTAAAACAAATTCTAATAATTGGATTATCAGCTTGTATTATATGGATTGCAGAAATTTATTTAATGCAGGATATAACAATTGATGGAAAGAACACTGATGTTAGTTTATCAATTTATTACCCTATTTGGATAATAATTTCAATTATTATCTATTGGTTATCATATGTGGGTTTATTTCAATCAAACTTACATGTTGAAAGAATAGAAATTAGAAACAAAATTATTTCCGAGAAAAATGATATTATGTATTATGTAGATGAAACTAAAAAAAAGAGTAAAGGATTAAAACAAGAAAAAAAATTTACAGAATTTCAAGATATTATTTCTAAAAACTACATGAATCCAAATTTAAATTTAAACGAAGTATCATTAATGTTAAAT
>NZ_DQDX01000041.1 GCF_003525665.1 Flavobacterium sp. | reverse complement strand
TTGGTGAAATTATGGCCTATGAATTGAGTAAAACTTTAGAGTATAAAGCAATTGAAGTGCAAACGCCGCTTGGAATAAAACATACCACAACACTTGCAGACAATGTGGTTTTGTGTTCTATACTTCGTGCTGGTTTAGCTTTACACACTGGGTTTATGAACATTTTTGACAATGCCGAAAACGGATTTGTTTCTGCTTATCGTCATCATCCAAACAACGATGATTATTTTGACATTTTAGTAGAATATCAAGCTGCTCCATCATTTGAAAATAAAAATCTAATTTTAATTGATCCGATGTTGGCAACAGGTCAATCAATAGTGGCCGTTTTTAATAAATTGATGACCGAAGAAACGCCAAAGGAAATTCATATTGCTGTAGTTATTGCTGCGCCAGAAGGAATTGCTTATTTAGAAAAACATCTTCCTAACAATTGCCATCTTTGGGTTGCTGCTCTTGACGAAAAATTGAACGAGAAAAACTACATTATTCCTGGTCTTGGCGATGCAGGAGATTTGGCTTACGGAAGTAAATTATAACTGTGTAAAAAAGCAAAATAATGCGGCGGCAACCGAGATAAATAAAATAAGTTCTTGCTGAATTTTATTTTGTAAATACTCAATCATATTGGTTGCCATAATTGACATTGGTAGAAAAGTGAATACCAAAACTTCATTACTTTTATTGGTTGAAAGTACAAAAATTACTATTGAAATCAATGCTGCAAAAAGTACTTTTTTGTAAGATGCTTGAAGATTTAATGGCTTGTTTGTCAATGAAAAAATCGATGGTAAAATGAAAAATAGTAAAAAAACCACATAAATAGAGAAGGCAATATTTTGATAAACATTGGTGAAATAATCAATACCGTAGTTAATTCCGTTAGACGATAAATAGGTGTTTATTGCTGATTTATCAAATAGTAAAGCATAAAAGACAAAAACAATTGATGCTAAAAAAAGGGAAACAAACGGAATTAACCAGTTTCTATAATCTCGCGAAACGTGAAAAATTATAGAAATATAAACCAAAAAAATAAACAAAATTGCCCAAAAGTGAAATAAACTTGCTACAAAAACCCACAAAGCGGCGTCAAATATTTTTTCTTTTGGTGCTTTTAATGTTTGCAAAGACACCAATCTTCGTATAGACAATAAGATAAAAAAATTGGCTAAAAGCAAATTATAATTGTCTAAAACTTTTGGAAAAAACAATAAAAATAAAAAGTAAAAAAGTATTGTGAACGCACTGTCTTTGGTCAATCCGTTCTTTTTTACAATGAAATTAGACACAAAAACCGAAGCAAATACAACCAACAGTATTCCTGCTTTTTCACCTATTCTCCACAGTGAATTCGTCCATTTTGTGTCTTGAAATTGGTACACAAAAAAGAATAAAATCATCATTATTCCTATAAAAGAATAATTAATTGGTGTAGATTTTTTAAAAACACTTGTTATCATGCGGATATTTTATACTTTTGTGGATGTAAATATAATATCTATTTAAAGATGAAAGCATTTTTTGAAGCAATACAATCACTTTTTGTTGATTTTCTTTTAAAACCACTAGATTGGTTACGTGCATTAGAGTTAGATAATTGGTGGTTAGCAAACATTGTTAGCTGGATACTTATGGGAATTTGTGCTTACTATATGGTGTACTGGATTAAACAACTACGTATTTTTGACGAAGCTGGAACAGAAAACCAAGATACAACGGCACATTCGTTCTTAAAATAAGTCGAAACCGATATCTTTTCTAAAATACATCTTATCAAAATTTAGTTTATCTATATTTTGGTAAGATTTTTTTATGGCATCTTGAAAGCTTTCGCCAAATGACGTAACGGCAATAACACGACCGCCATTGGTTACCACTTTTCCGTTTTCTAATTTTGTACCAGCGTGAAAAACAATCGAATCTTCGATATTTTCTAAACCACAAATTTCAAAACCTTTGCCGTAATCTTCTGGATATCCGCCAGACACTACCATAATTGTTGTCGCACTTCTTTCGTCAATTTCTAGAGAAACTTGATCCAATGTTTGATTTCCAACTGCTTGAAAAAGTTCAACCAAATCACTTTTCAATCTCGGAATAACAACTTCGGTTTCAGGATCGCCCATTCTAACGTTGTATTCAATAACAATTGGTTCGCCTTTCACGTTTATTAATCCAATGAAAACGAAACCTTTATATTCAATTCCGTCGTTTTGCAAACCTTCGATTGTAGGTTTTACAATTCGAGTTTCGATTTTTTCCAATAAAACTGCGTCTGCAAATGGAACCGGAGAAACTGCTCCCATTCCACCAGTATTTAAACCTGTGTCGCCTTCTCCAATTCGTTTATAATCTTTCGCTGTTGGAAGAATTTTGTAATTTTTTCCGTCGGTTAAAACGAAACAACTTAATTCAATTCCGTCAAGAAATTCTTCGATAACTACTTTAGAACTAGCATTTCCGAATTTTTCGTACACTAACATATTTCTTAATTCCGACTTAGCTTCTTCTAAATCTTGAATAATTAAAACACCTTTACCAGCAGCCAAACCATCTGCTTTTAAAACGTATGGCGGTTGTAATGTTTCTAAAAACTTACATCCTTCTTCTACCGTTTCTTTTGTAAAACTGTCGTAAGCAGCAGTTGGAATATTATTTTTTACTAAAAATTCTTTTGCAAATTCTTTACTTCCTTCCAATTTCGCACCAACTTTTGACGGACCAATTACAGGAATATGATTTAAAGCAGCATCGTTTTTGAAGAAATCATAAATTCCGTGAACCAACGGATCTTCTGGACCAACAACAACCATATCCACTTTTTCAGCTAAAGCAAATGTTTTGATTGCATCAAAATCTAAAATATTTAAAGAAACGTTTGTTGCAATTTGCGATGTTCCAGCATTTCCTGGAGCAACAAAAAGTTTAGAACATTTGTTAGATTGTAACATTTTCCATGCAAGAGCATGCTCTCTTCCTCCAGAACCAAGTAGTAAAATTGTCATTGTGTTGTATTTAATCTGAACTTGTTTCAGATTCTCATCCGAACAATTATCAGTTTTAGTTGTGGTGCAAAAATAGTTTGTTTGAAATTGAAAACATAATTTATTTTACTTATCTTTGACGTTAGTAACGTGAAAGATGTGATAATCTCATTTGGTTCAAAAGACACTGAAAGAATTTGGA
This sequence comes from Flavobacterium sp., assembly GCF_003525665.1. Classification (GTDB taxonomy): domain Bacteria; phylum Bacteroidota; class Bacteroidia; order Flavobacteriales; family Flavobacteriaceae; genus Flavobacterium. The sequence continues at coordinate 701 of NZ_DQDX01000041.1, read as the reverse complement.
ATGGTATTCTAATTAAAAAACCATCAAGAGAAATTCAGGAAATTGGAAGAAGAAAATTAAGAATGCTCAATAACTCTATTGACATCAATGATTTGAGAATTCCTCCATCAAATAGGTTAGAAAAACTTTCAGGAAACTTAAGAGATTTCTACAGCATCAGAATTAATAATCAATGGAGAATAATTTTTATTTGGGAAAATGGAAATGCAAGTACCGTTGAAATTGTAGATTATCATTAAAAAATTGTACTATGGAAAAACTAAAAAACATACATCCAGGCGAAATTTTACAAGAAGAATTTTTAATTCCCTTAGAAATTAGCGCTTATCGCTTATCAAAAGATTTGAAAATACCGCAGACAAGAATTTCAGAAATTCTTAAGGGAAATAGAAGGATTACTGCTGATACTGCTTTGCGATTAAGTCAATATTTTGGGAATTCTGCGAAGTTTTGGCTTGGACTTCAAGATGATTTTGATATTGAAGAAGGTAAAGAATCTAAAGAAAAAGAATTGCAATCTATAAAAAGATTCGAAATTCAAAAAGTAGCTTAAATGTTCCAACTTTTCAATTTATCGCTCAAGGCAAATGGTTTTCCGATGAAGGAAGCAACTGCTGAATTTGAAAAAATTCTAACCATTTCTGATGGTGATTATGAAAATTATATCGATTTAAAACGAAAGGAAATTGTTGAATACCATT
>NZ_DQDX01000124.1:6263-6536 GCF_003525665.1 Flavobacterium sp. | reverse complement strand
AGTATTTTATTGGAGAAATCATTTTTAATTTATCGTATTTTTTATTATCCTATTATTTGCTAAAAACTAATGCAGTTGAAGGAGTTTTACAAGCCTATTTCTATGCAAATTTGATTACGTTTGTTTTAATTTTGTTTATGTTTAGAAAATTATTTTTTTCTGAAATAAGCTACCATACATAACTTTTTTTATTCATTAAAATTGCTTCTCCAGTAATTTTTAATTCTCCAGTTTCCATTTCAAAAATTTCATTTTTATATAAAACTCTATTTT
>NZ_DQDX01000124.1:5158-6092 GCF_003525665.1 Flavobacterium sp. | reverse complement strand
GTCTTTAACCGTGAAAACCGCAGTATATTCAATTCCTGTAAAAATTGGCTTTAAATATTTTGCATTCTGACTGATTAAAATATGTTCTTCTGGATATAATAGTGTTCCATAAACCTTTGAAAATGCACTAATACTATAATATCCATGCACAATACAACGTCCAAAAATAGTGCCTTTAGAATAACTTTCTGATACGTGAATCGGATTGCAATCTCCCGAAATTTTTGCATATAGTTTAATTTCTTCTTCTGTAAAATTAAAATCAAATGTAAAAACATCATTAATCTTTGGTCTTTGTATAGTATTCATTTTTAACCCCAAGTTTTTAAGTATTTTTCTGCAATAATCTTGTAATCATGTTCTTTCTCAATAAATTTTCGTGCTCGAGTTCCAATCTCGGTAATTTTTGCAGGATTTTCTATCAAATAGGATAAAGTAGTTACCAAATAATCAACATCGGGCAATGCATTTATGGCAACTTCATCTTGCAAATTATAATAATTTTCAAATTCTTTTTCGGCACCAGTAAATACAACTTTTCCTTTAGCCATGGCTTCTAGCGCGTTGTAACCTTGGTCAAAAGCATAAACCTGATCTAGAACAATATGCGAACTATCATAAAGTTTTATGTAATCTTGATAAGGTAAATTTTGAGCAATTATGATTTCAATTTTATCTTCATATTTCTTGCCAACAATTTCTAATGCTTTCTCAAAAAAAACAATTCCTTTAGAATAATAAGTGCCACTATTTATACCTAGAAAAATTTTTATTTTACCATCAATTTTCAAATCAATAAATGCAATTTTATCGGTATTTATTGGGTTTGGAAGCAATCCTAAAAACTTCTTTTCACTTTTTATCGGATTTATGTAATCGATATCAGAAGCATAAACTCCTTTGATGTTTTTATAAACTAAATCGTGTGTTTTTT
>NZ_DQDX01000124.1:3813-4997 GCF_003525665.1 Flavobacterium sp. | reverse complement strand
AAATGTTTCGCAACTAAATAGTCAACTCCGCAACATAAAAGATAAACATTTTTATTTTGATGAAAGATTTTTTTAAGTAAATAACGCTCCAACCAAGGAATCGTTTGAATTGGTGCTTCATTAATTAATTGAACAACATCGTAGTTTTTTAATTTGTTCAAATGAAAATAAAACCGAATTCCAAACTCTAATTTTAATAGATCAAAACCTACTGTTTTATAAAGAAGTTTTTTAAAAAATAGGCCAATTTTTGTTTCAAGCCATTTTGCTCTTGTAGATAAATCAACCGGATAATTCTTGAAGCCATCGCCATTGGCAACGATACAAACTTCGTGTCCCAACAATTCCAAACCTTCTTTTAGGGAATTGTGTAAACGACTGAACTCACCAATTAATAATATTCTCACTTTTGCTTATATTTGTTGCTAAAATAATCAAAAATTGAGCGTTACTGCAAAAAAGTCTTTTAGAATTTGCATTGTTTCTGAACAACTTGCTGGCGGTGGCGCCGAAAGATGTTCGGCAGTTTTATCACAATTCTTTGTTGCCAATAATTGTAGCGTGCATCATGTTATTGTAATTGACCGCGTTGAGTATGCTTATGCTGGCGAAATTCTAAATCTCGGAAAACTCAAAAAAGGCGGTTTTAATCTTTTGGATCGAATTCATAGATTTCAAATTTTATCTCGTTTTTTCAACCAAAATCAATTTGATTTTATAATTGATACTCGAGTAATCAATAAACAATGGCAGGAATATGTTATCACGAAGTTTATTTACAATGCTCCAGTTATAAAAATGGTTCATAGTTTTATGACCAATTTATATTTTCCTAAATTAACTATTCTAGCAAAATCTATTTATTCAAATGCTAAAAAAATAGTGACCGTTTCTAAAGCAATTGAAGCAAAAGTTATTGAGAAATACAAGTACAATCAAGTGACAACAATTTATAATCCAATTGATTTTGAATTTATTGAGAAGCAATCAAAATTTAACATTGATGTTGATTTCGATTATATTTTGGCAGTTGGAAACATGAATACCAATGTAAAACAATTTGATAAATTGATTGATTGTTATTCTAAATCTCATTTACCAAGTTCAAATATTAAATTGATAATTTTAGGCGAAGGTGATTTGATGTCAGAATACGAAAAACAAGTTTTGTACTTAAATTTACA
>NZ_DQDX01000124.1:0-3631 GCF_003525665.1 Flavobacterium sp. | reverse complement strand
CCAGTTTTATTAGAATCATTAGCTTGTGAAACTCCGGTTATTTCTTTCGATTGTCAATCGGGTCCAAGTGAAATTATCATTACTAATGAAAACGGGATTTTAGTTGAAAATCAAAATAAAGAAAAAATGATTGTTGCTATGAACGAATTGATTTCTAACAAAAAACTATATTTACATTGTAAAAATAATGCAAAGTCAAGTGTTGAGAAATTTTCGATTCAAAATATTGGAAATCAATGGTTGCAACTTTTTAATTCGCTAAACAAATGAATATCCAAATAATTGAAGTTCCTAAAATTGAAGATTACAGAGGAAATATTGCCATAATTGAAGGCGATGTGCTTCCGTTTGAAGTGAAACGCGTTTATTATTTATTTGATGTTCCAAGTTCGGCAAAACGTGGCGGACATGCGCACAAAGAACAGTTGGAGTTTTTAATTCCGCTTTCAGGTAGTTTTGATGTGGTTTTAAAAGATGGAAGTCAAACACAAAAAGTTACCCTAAATAAACCTGATAAAGGTTTGCTAATCAATACAAATATTTGGAGAGAATTAGAGAATTTTTCCTCGGGTTCGGTCTGTTTAGTTATCGCTTCAGACGTTTTTAGTGAAGAAGATTACATCAGAAATTATGAAGAATTTATTGCTTACATTGATGCTAATCGTATGTCGTAAATCGGATTCCTTTCGATAAAAATAACGCTTTAATTTGGTTTGCAAATTTCAAAACTGATGAAGGTAAATACAATAAAATAAGTTGTTTGTTGTTTAAACTTGAAGTAGAAATTCCATTTTTCATCTTCCTGAAATTTTCAATATTGCCTTCTAATTTATAATGTTTTGCCATTATATATCTGTGAAAATCAAGAAATTTCTTCAATGATTTACTGTGATTTTTTGTTTCAAATTTATCAAAATTGGTGATAATTTTTCCGCTAAGTTTACTCTGAGTAATTTGATTTTCAGACAACATTAAATACTGAACCAATGGTTTTTTAGAATAGGCGAGGAGGAATTCACTATTGGCTCGAATATTAAAATCAACATCTTCCCCAAAAGTTATCGTTTCGTCATAATAACCTATTGTTTCAAATACTGATTTTTCTACACAAAAACTTGACGGACAATACAATGGTTGCGCCAAACTAATTTCAAAAAAATCACGAATTAAAGAATTGTTTTTTAGGTTTTTAGAATTGTTTTCTGGTACTAAAATCTTGTTATCAGAATAGAATTCTTCATAATTTGTAGCAAATAATTTAGCTTCTGGAAAATCATTTGTGAGTTGAAATAACTCTTGTAAATAGTCTTCTTTCCATAAATCATCGGCATCAAGAAAAGCTAAATAATTGGCATTCGCATTTTTAATTCCGGTAGTTCTCGAAGCCGAAAGTCCTTTGTTCTTTTCATGTTTGATAATTCGAATTGTATCATTTTTAATTTTTGAAACAATTTCAAGACTTTTATCGGTAGAACAATCTTCAATAATTATAATTTCATAATCAGTAAAAGTCTGATTCATAACACTTTTTATCGTGTTTAGAACAAAATTTTCTTTGTTATATAACGGAATAATTACTGAAAAGTAAGGTTTCATTTTAAATTTATTTTACAAAAATAACCCAATCGATACAAATCAAAAACGAGAACTGATGGTGAAGCTGAAACAAGATTTTTCACCATTAATTTTTTAGATTTATCAAATGCAAAGCTGAACAATGCGACTAATTTAAATCTTTTAATCCAATAAAAAACTTTTGTTATTTGTGAATCATTGTGATGGATAATTTCTTTATCAGATAATTTTTTTAGATTCTTTAACGAACTATGAAATTTAGTTATGAAATCGATAGAAGTATCTAATTTTAAATGATATAACGGATTATCGATGTGCTGAATTTCAATATTATTTTTCTTTAAATCTAACATTAAAACCATATCTTCAAATCCGTATTCGGTAATTTCTTTGTGAAACGGATTTTCAATCATAACCTGTTTTTCAACCAAAAGATTCGAAGTTAATGCCAATTTATAAGGACTTTTTATCCGATTTTCTACAGAAACCGATTCTCTTTTTCTACCATAAACCCAGCGAAGCATTTCATTTGGAGCTGGTTTTTCATCAGAATAAATGATTCCTCCAAAAGCTATTTTTGCATTCGAACTTTCTTTAAATCGTATGTAGTTTCTAATAAATGAATGGTCTTTTGGTTTGGTATCGCAATCTAAAAGTACTAATAAATTGAATTTTGCCAGGGAAACCAATTTGTTAATCGTTTGGCCACGACCTAAATTTTTCTCGTTAATCAAGAAGCTACAATTATCAAGTTGATTTATCTCCTGATTTTGAATTCTGATTTCTAAATTATCCGAAGCATCATCCAAAACAATAATTTCAAAATCTATCGTTTCTGAAGTTGCCTGTTGCTGCAATTCCTTTACTAATGGAAGCGTGAAATAATTATAAGTTGGAATTACTATTGACAACATTCTTTTATTATTATATTTGCAAAGTAAGTATTTTTTATTCAAAACAATGGAAAATTATAACCGATTTGAGTTAGCCGATTTAATTTATACCAAAATTGAAAACAATAAAGTTGAACTTAAAAATCAGTTTTTAAATTCTAAAGATGCCATAGGTTTTTTCTATTTAGATGATTTACTTCCTATGGAAATTGCTTCAAAAATTCATGAAGTTTTTCCTCCAGCTTCGCAAATGGTTTTAAAGAAAAGTATTCGTGAAGACAAGTATATTGCGGCTCAAATGAATTTATACAATCCGTTGCTTGAAGAAATTATTTATGCTTTTCAAGATAAGAGAATTGTAGATTTAGTAGCGTCAATTTGCAATATTGAACACGCAATTCCCGACGAAAATCTATACGCAGGCGGCATTTCGATGATGGGAAAAAATCAATTTTTGAATCCGCATTTAGATAATTCTCATGATAAAGACCGCGAATATTGGCGTGTTTTAAATTTGCTTTACTACGTAACTCCAAATTGGAACGAAGAATACGGTGGAAATCTAGAGTTGTGGCCAAATGGTTTAAAGCAAAAGCAAATAACTATTCATTCAAAATTTAACAGATTAGCAGTAATGGCAACGCATGACAGTTCATTGCATTCGGTTTCTCCAGTAATTTTTGATGGATTTCGTTGTTGCGTTTCTAACTATTATTTTTCTAAAAATCCGTTATTAGAGTCAGATACTTTTCACGTAACTTCATTTCGAGGAAGACCAGAAAATAAAGTCTCAGATATTATTTTACAGCTCGATACTTGGGCTAGAATGACTTTGAGAAAATTCTTCAAAAAAGGAATAAAAGAAAATCCGCACGTTTATAAAAAGTAGTTAAGTGAAAATTATCAAAAAAAATTAAAGCAAATTAATTTTTATAGGATTTTGCCTTGTGTCAAAAACGTGCGAAACGAGAATTTTATTGTTGACTCCGTCAATCCAATAAATAATTTTATAATTTTTAAAAACTAAATATCGGTATTCTTGAATTCGATCTTTTAAAAGTTCTTCTTTCTGGCCTATAAATGGACTTTTCCCAAGTTTAAGTGATTCATCAATGATTCCATTAATTAAATTTTGGGCAACTTTTAATCCTGCAGTATATTTG
>NZ_DQDX01000003.1 GCF_003525665.1 Flavobacterium sp. | reverse complement strand
TGTTAATTCTGTCATAAAGTTATAAATTAGATTTTCTTGATTTTATTTCGGTTTTAATTTGATTTAAAGAAACAAAGATTGGTAAAAAAGTTAAAGGAAATGAAAAAACTAATGGTAGTAAAGTATAATTATTGCTTTTACTTATTAAATAAATTAAAATTGAAATTGCAAGTACCATTACAATTCCTAAACCAATAAACCCACTTCTTATCTTCTTTTTTCTTACAAGAAGTTCTTCAATTGTTAAGTTTGATAGTTTATTTTCTTTCATTTTCTTTTGTTTTACAACTGTTTTCTCAAATCTTCCTCAGATAGATAACCCAAACTTCTCCAAGTTTCTTTACCGTTTTCATAAATTAAAATTACCGGTAATTCATTCAATTTCATCGTTTCCATTAAAGCTTTATTTTCATCGGCATCCAATTTAATCAAAGAAATTTTACCTTTTAATTCGTCTTGCATTTTAGTTAAATACGGCGCCATTTTTTTGCAAGGCGCGCACCATTTTGCCGAAAAATTAATGATAACTTTCTTATCTGAATTGATTAATTTTTCAAATTCAGATGCATTCATTCCGGTTGGTTTTGTGTTTGAATTAGCAGTTTTTTTGCCTTGCCATTTCATAATTCCACCATCCAAATTATAAACTTCTTTGAAACCAAGTTCTAATAGTTTTATGGCAGCTTGATTACTTCTTCCGCCCACTTTGCAATACACGAAAACAGGTTTTGACTTGTCTAATTTTTCAGCTTTTGCAACAAAATCATCGCCGTTCCAATTCACATTTGAAGCGTTTTCAAGGTGTTCTACAGCATATTCTTCTGGAGTTCTAACGTCTAATAATTGCGGATTTTCAGTAGAAGATAATTTATCAGCATAGGTTTTACCGTCAATCGTTTCAACGGTTTTTGAAGTTTGACCTTGACAACTAATCAATAAAAATGTGATGAATAGAATTGATAAGATTTTAGATTTCATAATGTGTTTTTAATGCAAAATTAATTGAGTAAATTTAGAACAATGTAACAAATATTACAAACTAAATATTTTATAACTCTGATGCGTAGTTTTTACGATTTTTTCGGTACGGTCAGGATGAGTATCAGATATAAATAATTGTCCGAATTCGTCTTCGTTGACCATTGCTACAATTTTGCCAACACGAGTTTCGTCCAATTTATCGAAAATATCATCAAAAAGTAAAATTGGTTTTTCACCCGATTGTTTTTTGACAAATTCAAACTGAGCTAATTTCAAAGCTATCAAAAATGATTTTTGTTGTCCTTGTGAGCCAAATTTCTTTATCGGATAATCGTCAATTTGAAACGACAAATCATCTTTGTGAATTCCCACAGAAGTATATTGTAAAGCTCTGTCTTTGGCCAAATTTTGTTCTAGTAGCGTCAACATTTCTCCATCAAACAAATGGCTTTCGTAAACCAATTGCACTTTTTCGGCAGAATCAGTAATCGCTTGATGGTGTTTGTTAAATATAGGAAGGAATTCGGCTAAAAATTTTTTACGTTTTTCAAATATATTCTGACCTAAATCATTCAATTGTTCGTTGTAAATAGATAAAGTATCAGTTTCAAAAACATGATTCAAAGCAAAATATTTTAAAAGCGCATTGCGTTGACTTATGATTTTTTGATACTGAATCAACTCTTGTAAATAAGTCGAATCCAATTGCGAAATTACCGTATCAATAAATTTTCGACGTGTCTCACTTCCTTCAATAATCAAATCATTATCAGCAGGAGAAATAATCACTAACGGAATAAATCCAATATGATCTGAAAATTTATCGTATTGTTTTCCGTTTCGTTTTAGAATTTTTTTCTGTCCTTTTTTGAAAGTGCTTACAATTTGTTCGCTTCGTTCTGCTTTTTCAAATTCGCCATCAATCACAAAAAACTCTTCATTGTGTTTGATATTTTGAATTGCTAACGGATTAAAATAGCTTTTTCCATACGACAAATGATAGATTGCATCGAGCACATTTGTCTTGCCGATGCCGTTTTTTCCAACGAAGCAATTGATTTTTGAATCAAATTCGAACGTTGCTTCCGAAAAATTTTTATAATTGAATAAAGAAATTTTTTTTAAAAACATTTGTAATGGCTTGAAAACACTGAATTCAGAGACTTTGTGAGTATTTTATTTTAAGTGGGTGCAAATTATTGAAAATTATCGACAAAATGACTTTCAAATTAGAATAAAAATTTTATTTTTGCGCACACTAAATTAAATTTAAATGGCAACTTATAATAAGAGAGGTTACAAAGCACCAAAAGAAAAGGAAGAAAAATTAGATAATAATTTTATTGAAGATGTAAATGTAGATGCTCAAGATAGCACAACTGCAAAAGCATTTGACGCTTTAGACGAAACAGCTTCAAGAACAGAAGATTTTGTTGCAAAAAACCAAAAATATATTTTAGGTGGTTTAGGTTTAATTGCTGTTTTAACTTTAGGATATTTATTATACCAAAGATTTGTTGTAGAACCAAAACAAGTAGATGCATCAAATGACATTTTTGTTACTCAACAAAATTTCCAAAAAGCAGTTGACGCAGCTGAGCCAAAAACTCAAGATTCATTGTTTACTTTAGTGCTTAAAGGTGCTGATGGAAAACAAGGTGCAGTTGATATTGCTGATCAATATTCTGGTACTGATGCAGGAAACTTAGCTAACTATTATGCAGGTATTGCTTCATTAAATTTGAAAAAATATGATGATGCTGTAAAATATTTAGAAAAATTCTCTTCTAAAGATACTTTCTTAAGTGCTATTGCTGTTGGTGCAATTGGTGATGCTTATTCTCAAAAAAATGATGCTAAAAAAGCATTAGAATTTTATGTGAAAGCATCTCAAATGAATGCAAACGAATTAACATCTCCAAGATATTTATTAAAAGCAGGTCAAACTTCGTTAACATTAGGAAACAAGTCAGACGCATTAAAATATTTCACAGAAATTAAAGATAAATACGAAATGGCTCCAGAAGCACAAGGTATAGATGCTTTAATTGGAATGGCTCAATAATTTAGATAGCAGATAGCAGATAGCAGATTTCAGTTCTGCAATCTGTATTCTGTAATCTGCAATCTTTAAAAGATGGCTACAGCTAATAAAAATTTATCAAATTACGATAAAAACACAATCCCAAATGCGAAGGACTTTCGATTTGGGATTGTTGTTTCAGAATGGAACGATCATGTAACTGAAGGATTGTATAACGGAGCGATTGCAGCACTTTTAGATTGTGGCGCAACTCAGGAAAATATCGTTCGTTGGAATGTTCCAGGAAGTTTCGAACTCGTTTATGGTGCGCAACGAATGATTGTAACTCAAGAAGTTGATGTTGTAATTACCATTGGATGCGTAATCAAAGGAGAAACTATGCATTTCGAATTTGTTTGCGAAGGCGTAACTCAAGGAATTAAAGACTTGAATGTGCAAACTGACGTTCCTGTTATTTTTTGTTTGTTAACTGATAATAACGAACAACAATCTATTGATAGAAGTGGAGGAATTCACGGAAATAAAGGAACAGAAGCCGCAATTGCTGCAATAAAAATGGCAGAATTAAGAAGGATTTCTGAGAATAAATAAACTTTAAATAGTTTTTAAAATAGATATTGGAAACCTACTTTTTTAAAGAGTAGGTTTTTTCTTTTTTAGTAAGTTGTTAACTATAATAAACAATAGAATTTCCGTAAATTTGCTAACTTTGATTTAACAAGAAACAATAAACTCCAAACAATAAATTAATTAATGTCAAGCATCATTCAATTACTTCCAGATCACGTAGCCAACCAAATTGCCGCTGGAGAAGTGGTACAACGTCCGGCTTCTGTAGTAAAAGAATTATTAGAAAATGCTGTAGACGCTGGTGCAACTGATATAAAATTAATTATAAAAGATGCAGGAAAATCATTAGTTCAAGTAATTGATAATGGTAAAGGAATGAGCGTCACCGATTCGCGTTTGTGCTTTGAACGACATGCGACTTCTAAAATCCGTCAGGCGGAAGATTTATTTTCGCTACATACCAAAGGTTTTCGTGGTGAAGCTTTAGCGTCAATTGCTGCAATCGCTCATGTTGAAATGAAAACCAAACAAGAGCAAGATGAATTAGGAACGCACATTATTATTGTAGGAAGTAAGTTTGTTTCTCAAGAACCATCGGTTTTACCAAAAGGAACTTCGTTTGCCGTGAAAAATTTATTTTTTAATATTCCAGCGCGACGTAATTTTTTAAAATCGGAAACGGTTGAATTTCGTCATATTGTAGATGAATTTCAACGAGTTGCTTTGGCGCATCCCAATATTTATTTCACAATGTACCACAACGGAAGTGAAATGTTTAATTTGCCAAATTCTAATTTCCGTCAGCGAATTGTAAATATTTTTTCTGGAAAAACCAATGAAAAATTAGTTCCAATTCAAGAAGAAACCGAAATTGTAACGATAGAAGGATTTGTAGGGAAACCTGAATTTGCAAAGAAAAATAGAGGAGAACAGTTCTTTTTTGTAAACGATCGATTTATAAAAAGTGGTTATTTGCATCATGCTGTGATGTCAGCCTATGAAGGTTTGTTGCCGAATGGTGCGCAACCGACGTATTTTATTTACTTAAATGTGCCACCAAACACAATTGATATCAACATTCATCCTACTAAAACCGAAATAAAATTTGATGATGAACATGCGCTTTACGCCATTTTACGTTCATCAATAAAACATAGTTTAGGACAATTTAATGTGTCACCAGTTTTAGATTTTGATAGAGATCCAAATTTGGATACGCCTTATCAGTATCAAAATAAAACCGCAGAATATCCTACAATTCAAGTTGATAGTACATACAATCCGTTTTCAAATTCTAATGATAATGAATTGGCAACGCAAAAGCCAGCCAAGCAATTTTCTGGAAGTTCTAATTACAGAAGTAACGAATTTGCTTCTGCCAATTGGGAAAGTTTGTATGTTGGATTAAAGCATGATACAGCTGAAGTGGAAAGTTTTTCTTTCGAAAATGAAGAAGTTACAGCATCGTTATTTGACGAAAAAGAAGAAGAACAAACAATAAAACGTACGTATCAAATTCACAAAAAATATATTGTAAGTCCGATTAAATCGGGAATGGTAATTATTGATCAAGGACGAGCACACCAACGAGTTTTGTACGAACAATTTTTATCAAATATGACTGTGCATCAAGCATCTAGTCAGCAATTATTGTTTCCGTTGCAGTTGCATTTTTCAAATAATGAAATGAAATTGATCGCCGAATTACAACCTTCATTAGAAAACACCGGATTTATATTTGAAGTTTTTGATAAAGATTCCATCCATTTTTCGGGAATTCCGGTTAATACTTCTGAAAGCCAAGTTTCGATGGTTTTGGAACAATTAATCACCGATTTGCAAGACGGAATTCCAGACAGTAGTTTCAGTCAGAATGATACTATTGCAAAATCTATGTCCAAAAGTTTATCGGTAAAAACCGGAACTTATTTGACCGAAAAAGAGCAAGAAAATCTTGTAAATAATCTTTTTGCTTGCAAAGAACCTAATGTTTCGCCTTTTCAAAAACCAACTTTCATCACGATGCGTGTGGAAGATATTGACAAAAAATTTGCATTATGATGAATAATATCACACCTGTTGTAAAACAACTTTTGATTATTAATATTATCTTTTTTATTGGAAGTCAATTGGTTCCAATTGCAGATAATTATTTTGCATTGTACTATTTTGAAAATCCAATGTTTAAGTTTTGGCAACCACTAACGCATATGTTCATGCACGGAGGAATTGCGCATATTTTCTTTAATATGTTTGCCTTATTCTCGTTCGGAAGTGCTTTGGAACATTTTTGGGGTGGAAAAAAATTCTTATTTTTCTACATTTCCTGCGGACTTGGAGCTGCTTTGTTGCATTCTGGAGTAAATTATTATCAATTTCATAGTGCTTTAAATATTTTGGTAGAAAATGGTACTGATAAAGCAGAAGTTTTTAATATTTTGGCGCAAGGAAAATATAATTTGCAATGGGAACAAATACTTGGTCAATCAGGATTGAGTAACTTACTGCAAAGTTATAATGTTCCAGCTGTTGGTGCTTCTGGAGCGATTTACGGACTTTTAGTTGCCTTTGCTTTTATGGTTCCAAATGCCGAATTATCTTTAATGTTTATTCCAATTCCGATAAAAGCAAAATATTTTGTACCTGGAATATTAGCAATCGATTTATTTTTAGGTTTTAAAGGAAGCTCTATTTTTGGTGCAGGAAGTACAGGAATTGCCCATTTTGCTCACATTGGCGGAGCATTAACCGGATTTATAATGATGTGGTTTTGGAAGAAAAATCAATTTAATCATAATCGCTGGAACTGAGATGAGTAGAATATTTGACGATATAAAATTGCAATATAGAATTGGCGACATTACTAATAAAATAATTTATTGGAATGTGGGTTTGTTTCTATTGTCTTTGGTGTTTTTTTTCCAGTTTTCAGCATTTCGTTTTGAGTATCCAACGTGGTTGGCACTTTCATCAGATCCAAGTGAATTTTTAATTTTTCCTTGGACCTTTTTAACTTATGCTTTTCTTCATTCGGGATTTTGGCATCTGTTTTTTAATATGGTAATGCTCAATTTTTCGGGACGATTATTCCTAACTTTTTTCACCCAAAAACAATTTCTCGGATTGTATATTTTAAGTGCTGTTTTTGCAGGATTAGCATTTGTTATTGCCTATCTCTTAATGGGAATTAGTGCTCCTATTATTGGTGCTTCGGCTGCAGTTTTGTCTATTTTAGTGGCAACTACAGCTTATCAACCATTGATGCAAATTAGATTATTATTAATAGGTAATGTAAAGTTATGGCATCTTACTGCTGTGATTTTGATTTTAGATATTATGCAAATTCTAATTGAAAATACTGGTGGACACATTGCTCATATTTCTGGCGCATTGTTTGGTGTAATTTACATCAAGGTTTTACAAAGCGGAACCGATTTAAGTAACATAGTAACCAACATCATCAATTTTTTTGTTAATTTGTTTCAACCAAGTAAAGCAAAGCCATTTAAAAAAGTTCATGTTAATCCGAGAAAGCCAGTTGTAAATGCACAAAGTAAAATTGTAACAAAAGATAAATCGCAGCAACAAATAGACGAAATTCTTGATAAAATTAGTCAGTCAGGTTACGATAGTTTGACGGCTCAAGAAAAAGAATTTCTTTTCAAAGCTGGAAAGTAGTTTTTAGATTACAGATAGCAGATTTCAGATAGC
>NZ_DQDX01000178.1 GCF_003525665.1 Flavobacterium sp. | reverse complement strand
GATTAAAAGAATTTCCCTAGGATTATTAGTGTTAGCACTATCAACATCTTGTGTTTCTAAAAAGATATACAATGATTTAGAAACTAAATTCGCCGATTTAAAAAAAGAAAATAGATCTTTAGCCGATAACAACGAAGAATTAACAAAATCCAAAAACCAATTGGAAGCTGATAAATCCAAGTTGCAATCGGATTATGATAAAATAAAAGCAGAACGCGACAAACTTCTTGCCGATTTTACTGCAGCAGATAAAAATCTAAAAACGCTTCAAGCATCGTACAAAGCATTAGAAAAAGACAGCAACGACGCGCTTTCATCTAATATTGATAAAAATAGAGAATTACTTGCCAAGTTGGAAGCCAAAGAAAAATCGTTGGCTGCAGAACAAGAACGTTTAAACAAATTGAAAGCCGATTTAGAAGCAAGTTCTAAACGATTAAACGAACTAGAATCATACATTGCTGCTAAAGAAGCAAGCATGAATAAATTGAAAGAAACACTTTCAAAATCGTTAAAAGCATTCGAAGGAAAAGGTTTAACAGTAGAACAACGCAACGGAAAAGTATATGTTTCTATGGAAAATAAATTACTTTTCGGAACAGGAAGTTGGGCTGTTGGAGCAGAAGGAAAAACAGCAGTTGTTGCCGTTGGAAAAGTACTTGCAGACAATCCAGAAATTTCTGTGTTAATTGAAGGTCATACTGATAATGATAAAATTCTTGGAGCAATTGGTGGCGGAATTGAAAACAATTGGGATTTATCTACAAAAAGAGCCACAGCAATTGTAAACATTCTTTCAGAAAATAAAGGCGTTAAAAAAGAAAACCTAACTGCTGCTGGACGTGGCGAATTTGCACCATTAATGAGCAATGACACTGCAGAAGGAAAATCAAAAAATAGAAGAATCGAAATTATTTTGACACCAAAATTAGACGAAATTTCTAAAATGTTGAATGAACTTTAAAATAGTTTAAAAGTTTATTAAGGTTTAAAAGGTTAAAAGTAAAAGTTCAGAGATTTCTTTGAACTTTTTTCTTTTTATATCGCTTTTTGTCTTTGTATCTTTGAACTTTCAAATTATAAAAATGAACTACACAATACTTCCGAATACCGATATAAAAATTAGTACAATTTGCTTAGGAACAATGACTTTTGGTAATCAAAATTCTGAAGCCGAAGCACATTCACAATTGGATTATGCTATAGAACGAGGAATCAATTTTATTGATACTGCCGAAATGTATCCTATTGGTGGAAATGCTCAAATTGTTGGAAGTACCGAGCGTCACATTGGAACTTGGTTACAAAAAATAGGATATTCTGAGAGAGAAAAACTAGTTGTTGCTACCAAAATCGCAGGACCAAATCGCGGATTAGAATACATTCGTCAACCGTTGAATTTTTCTAAAAAAAATATTCACGATGCAGTTGAATTGAGTTTGAAAAACCTTCAAACAGATTATATTGATTTGTATCAAATGCATTGGCCAGAACGTGTAATGAACATGTTTGGAAAACGTGGCGTTACCGAATTAGACACCAAATGGCAAGATAATTTCTTCGAAGTTTTATCGGTTTATGATGGATTGATTAAAGAAGGAAAAATAAAACATATTGGTGTTTCTAACGAAAATCCGTATGGCGTAATGCGTTTTTTACAAGAAAGTGAAAAGCATAATTTACCAAGAATTGCCACAATTCAAAATCCGTATTCGTTGTTAAATCGTCTTTATGAAGTGGGACTTTCAGAACTTTGTATGCGAGAAAATGTAGGATTGATGGCTTATTCTCCGTTAGCTTTTGGAGTACTTTCAGGCAAATACTTAAACGGAATAAATCCAGAATATAGAATGGCAAAATTCCCTCAATTTACCAGATATAATGGTGAAAATGCTACCAAAGCTACAAAATTGTATAACGATTTAGCAAATGCAAATGGCTTAACAATTTCACAAATGGCATTGGCTTTTGTAAACCAACAAAGTCTTGTGATGTCGACCATAATTGGAGCAACTTCATTAGAGCAATTGAAGGAAAACATCGATGCTTTCGAGGTAGTTTTATCAAACGAAATTTTATCAGAAATAGAAAAAATTCAGGAGTTGATTCCTAATCCTGCGCCTTAGTTTTCAGTTGTCAGTTTTCAGTTGTCAGTTGTCAGTTTTCAGTTTTCGGTTTTCAGTTTTCGGTTATCAGTTATCAGTTTCGTTCAGGTAACTACAGAGTTTGTCATTCCGTAGGAATCTCAAAAGAAAACAGTAGCTCAGATTCCTACGGAATGACAAAAATGGTTACAACTTAATATGAATTGCTTCAAGTAATTCGTCACCAATTACACTTGCTTTGTGTCCGTGAATTTGATTGTCAAAAATTATATTTTCGGGCAGATTGTCTTTTGCAATAAAATAATCTCCAGCCGAAAACAGCTTGTAATCGCCATTTTGTAATTCTATTTTGAGACTTCCCTTTAAAATTACAATGAAAGTGGCGTCGCCTGCTAAATGAAAATCGGTTTCATAACCAAAATTACTTTTTCTTATTCTAAAATTTTTAGAAGCAATTTGATCTGTAAGAAACATGCCACCGCGTTGGTTTACGTCAAATGCTACTTCTTCAAAAACAGAAATTCCGTTTTCATTAGTTGTAATTGTTGTTGCAATAAAAGGTTTGTTCATAAAGTGTTATTCGATAATCAATTTAGTATTAAAACTTGTTCCGTTTTTAGCTTCGATAGAAATTAAATAAATGCCTTTAGAAAGTGATGAAGTTGAAATGGTATTTTCTGGATTATTTTCTAGTTTTTTTGACAAAAGTAACTTTCCTGTTAAATCAAATAAATCAACTTTTGAGGCCAGATTTTCACTCGAACTTTTAACAGTAAACGATTCTTTTGCAGGATTTGGATATACCGAAAAACCATTTTTTTCAAAGTCTGAAATTGATAATGAAGAGTCAACAACTTTAGAAATAGTTCCAGATGAAATTCCGGCCACATACAATTCGCCATTAATATCTTCGCCAAAAGTAGCAATGTTACCACTAAAAGAGGGTGATGTAGTAATTACACCAGCCGAATTTACTAGTCTAATTTTGCTGTCGCAATAATCGGAAAAAATATATTTATTTTGAAAATTAGGATACATTGTTCCAGTATAAAAATAACCGCCAGTTACAGAACAAGCTCCGCCAGAACGAGAATATTGAGCAAACGGAAATGTCATTGTACTTGCAGCAGCACAACCTGCGGTGTTATAAGTAGAGTTTCCTTCGTAACATCTCCAACCAAAATTAATTCCAGTATTTGGTAAAGGACTTACAACTTTATCAACTTCTTCAATAGCATTTTGACCAACATCGGCAATCCATAAATCGCCATTCAATCTGTTGAACGAAAATTTCCATGGATTTCTTAAACCAATGGCCCAAATTTCTTCTTTTCCGGCTTGACCTACAAAAGGATTTGTTGGAGGAATGGTATAAAAAGGAGCAACGGTTGCATTTACATCAATTCGAAGCATTTTACCAAGAAAAACTCTCGACGGAAACGAAGGATTTACGGTCATATTTTGTGCATAATTTTGAGGATCGCCACCGTTTCCGCCATCACCCATTGCTATGTATAAATAACCATCAGGACCAAACTTGATACTGCCGCCATTGTGATTGGAATAGGGTTGCGAAATAGTCATTAATATAGTTCCTGTCGTGTTTGCAATATTAGGATTTGATGCATTTACCGAATATCTTGCTATGACGGTATTTCCAGAAAGATTGGTGTAATTGACAAAGAAAAATCCATTGGTTGCATAATTTGGATGAAAAGCCAAACCCAATAATCCTTGCTCGCCACCACCATTTGTTAATGCAGATAAATTTAAGAATGGCGTTGCGTTTACAACTCCTGTAGAAGAAACTACACGAATTAATCCGCCTTGTTGGACTACAAATAATCTAGAATCGCCTGCATGAGTAATTTCAACTGGACTATCAAAACCTGTTGCAAAAGATTGCAATGCAATGGTCTGCGAAAATCCTATAAATGAATATAATAGAATTGTTAATTGAAGTAATTTTTTCATAGCATAGTGGTTTGGTTTTGTAAATTTAATAAAATTTCTTTGAATTTATTCATTAATAGCGTTTTACAAAACAAAAAAGCGCAAAGATGTTTTACTTTCTTTACGCTTTTTCTCTGCTTGAGTTAGTTATATTATAAATTATCAATCACTTTATCTTTTGGATATCGAACTTTGTAACTAATTCTAATTTTCTTAGTTTCATTTGGCGAAAGCTTTAAATCCCAAGTTAAAATTCCGGTTTCTTTGTTTACTTTGGCATTGCCGTCTTCAAGTAATTCAATAGTAATTTCTTTATCAGTACTTAATGGATATTGGTCTTTTAGCAACATTTGAATTTCTTCTTTTTTGTTGTTTCTAACCGTTAAATCATAAGTAAACGTTTGTTCTTTATATGACGATAAAAATTTAGTTCCGCTTTTATCAACTACTTTTTCACGTTTAATATTGATTTTTTTATCTCTTCCCATGCTTAAATTTAAAGTATCAGAAGTTTGATTCGGATTGATAGTCGTTTTGCCAACATACATTCCTTCAAAAATAATATTGGCTTCACCTGGCAACAAATTGTATTTAGAATAATCCTTAATTTCTGCCAATAAAAACGCTTCTTTATCAACTCTTGGTGCAGCATAATATTTGTAAGTTGCTGGTAATTTAATTTCTTTCAAGGCTACAGAATGTGCTTTTCCATTAGACAAAATATCATATGGAATATCAATATCGAAGGAAACGTTGAGTTGGTTTTCGTTTATGGATGTGTAATTATTGAGGCTATTATCCTCTTCAGAAAAATCATCGAATCCATAACTTGCAGTTGTATCGACATATTTGTAATTTGATTCTTTTATTTCAATTCCTGTTGCTCTTCCTATCAATTGATTAGAAATTATATTTTTATCACCATCTCTATACCTATTAGGATTTCCATACCTCAAAAACCACGCTCCTAAAATTGGTGCTTGATTATTCTGATTTGGATTTCCACTAGATAAAGTTAATTTAACCTTTTTCCAATCAATTCCGCTCCATTGAGTTACTTGAGCTTTATACATCATATTTATCTCATCTTTTATGCTTTCTGTTTTTAAATCATAAAATGGATTCCATGTTGCAGTGTTTGTGATATAATTAATATCTAAATTTACGTTTCCTGCAATTTCGTTCATTACTTGAAGTACCAATTTTCCTTTAGAAGTTTTGTCTTCTTTTTGAGTATTGATGACCAATTTATCGTTTAAAGCTTTAAGTTTTTTGTTCCAATTGGCTTCTTTTTCTTGCAATGAAACTACTGCATTATCTAATTCTGTTCTTTTTGCTTTGTAATAGTCAACCAATTTTATTAATTCGGTTACACTTAATCCCGAATTTGCTCCAGCAACTGTTTGATTATTGTCTAATAAACCAATAGTTTGTTGGTGCGAATAGGTTTCAATTTGAATTTTCTTAATTTCTTTTTGAACCAAAGTAATACTATCGCGCACTTTTTTAATGGCAGGATTACTTTCGTCAATTTCATATTCTGAAATGTAGTTTTGGGTGAATTGCACTGACAAAACCGTCACCGAACTTGGTGCGCCAATTTGAATCGTATTTTCATTCAAATAATCAGCAACATTTTTAATTACGATTTCGCTTGTTCCCACTGGAAGATTTACGGTTGTAGTTTGTTGCAATTCGGCAGCGTTAAAATAAACAGTTGCCGATTTTACTTTTGCCGAAGTAAAAATAGGTTTCTGCGCAAAAGAAATTGCCGAAACTAAAAAAGTTAATAGAAGTATTTTTTTCATGAGTTTGATTTTTTAATGTCAATATAATTTACACCCAAACCGCCAGCAATGTGCATTTTAGATAGTTCTGCAGTGTCAATGCTAATATCTTGTAAAAGTACATTTTTCTTAACCGATTTCACATTAAAAGGAATCATTTTAGACAAATAACAGTCGTCGCTGCTAATACTCATCATCAAGCTTTTGCTTCCTTCTGAAACTAAAATCGGAATTGAAAATTCGCCAGTTTTCGGATTTATTTTTATAGAACTTTGCGATCCATTTATTGTCAGAACCAAATTAGGATAGGTTTTGCTATCTAGAGGTTTATTGGTTTTTAGGTCTATTAATTTTCCTTTTACAGTAATTGGAATTGTTTTTTTGGATGTTGAATTTACAGCAACTTGCCCAACTACACCTGTAAGTCGAGCTGGTTTCGGACAATTAATTTCTGTTTTTGCTGGTTGTTTTTCTTGGCCAACTGCATTTGTTGTTAATAAAACGGTTGCCGCAATTGCTGCATATTTGAAATTAGAAATTTTTGAAAGGGTATTGATTTCAAATTCTTCTTCCAATTGTGAGGTCTTTAATCGTGCACAAATGTTATTTTGGTCTTTAGTTTCAGATAAAAATTTAGCAACTTCCGAATTGGTTTTTCTACTTAAATCAATTACGCTTTTAGCACATGAATCGCAGAAAAACCCATTAGCATTGGGTTTCATAGTGCTAATTTTTTCCTCACAAGGACTTTTTATTTCTAACGTGAATTTCTTTTTCATATGTCTATATATTATTTTTTAGAGGTAACATATGGTATCGCCTTTTTAATAATAGGTGTTTGCTTGCGCAAACTGTTGTTAATGGCGATTTCATAACATTCTATTAAAATTAACTAAAGCAAAACTGCTGATTAATTATATAGAGCGTTTTTTTATGAAAAAGGTTGGGAAGCGATGCAAATAAATTTAAAAATCAAAATCTTCTGTGGCTGTAGAATCAATTATAACTTCAACTTTTGGTTTTAATAAATTCGTTGCCGGACCAACTAATGAAACAGGAAATAATCCGATTGTGTCTGTTGGAGTAATGATATTTCGGCGAAGCATCAGTCTAGTTAAAAAATCATTTTGTTGTTTTGCATACGATTTTAACTGATGTTGTTCGTCAAATCGCGACATAAATCCTTTGGGTTTTGGGATAATTGTCGCCAAAAACAAACATTCATTCAACGATAAATCCATTGGTCTTTTTTGGAAATAAAATCCAGCTGCTTCGCCAATTCCGTATACATTTGGACCCCATTCTATAACGTTAAAATAGACTTCCAACATACGTTCTTTACTAGAAATTCTGTTGTTTTCTAGAACATAAACTAGTAGAATTTCTTCTAGTTTTCTAGACAGCGTTTTTTCACGAGTTAGAAATACATTTTTCACCAATTGCATACTTATTGTACTTGCGCCGCGTGCAAATTTTTTAGTTCGAATATTTTTAGCAATCGATTGTTTGAACGCTTCATTTATAAATCCGCGATGATTAAAAAACGATGGATCTTCGCTAGTTAAAACACATTTTTGCAAATAAGGTGAAATTTCGGTTAATGGTGTAAAATACGGATTTTCTGGTCCAACAACAATTGGACGTTGCGGAATACCATTTTCGATTGCTTGATAAACGAATTCGGAGTTTAATTTGTTTAAATCGGCCTGACCGTATTTTGTGATTTTTAAACCTTCGGGTTTTAGTTTGCTGTCGAAAATAATGTTGTTTGGTTTGCTTTTTTTGTATTCAAAATTCAAGTTATAACTGAAATTTCCTTGCGCTTCCATTCCTTTAAAATGACTGAATAATCCATCGGGTAACGAGGTTATAAAATCTTGTGCTTTCATCTTTGGAATTTCCAATTTTAAGGCATAAATTTTATCATCATCATTTGTGTAAGAAAGATAAGGCGTACATTTTATATCATTTATTTGAACTTTCGATGTGCTATCAATGGCAATAAATCGTTCACCGAAAAGAAAATGATAATCGAATCGTGCTTTCTTTATTAGCACATCTTTTTTAGCAATTTTTGCATGATTTACAGTAAAATCATGAATAGAAGCAAAGCCTTCAATGTGCAATTCGCCACTACTCATTTCAAGGTTTTCGAGATTAAAATGAATGGATTTAAAACTAGTTTTTAAGTTGAATTTTTTATCTAAATACGGAATTAATATGGTGTCATTTTTGGTGTTAAAAAATTTCAAATCGGCTTTTCTATCGCGTGGATCGGCAAAACCAGTAATGCTCCAATCTTGGGAAAAATCATTAGATTTTACATTAATTAATGAAGCTAATTTTTTATTTTCCAATGCCAATTGTTTGAAATCAAAAACCACTTTGTTGCCCATGTCGTCCATTCTAAATTCGAATCCTTTTACACTCATGTCTGTAGGAACTAAATTTAGGGTTTGCGATAAAATTCTATAAGCTAACTTGGCATAACTTGGCTTGTCATCTGATTTTTTTTCTTCATCATTTTTTAGGAAAGCATCAAAGTTTTTACCGTTTTTATTCTTTACCAATTGAATAAATCCTTTATTAACCTCAAGTTTGCCAAGCTGAATATCTCCAACAAATAACTGCCAAAAATTCACACTCGTTTTTAAGTTTTCAATACTGACTAATGTGTCAGCATCTTTTGGAACCAAAGTAATTTTTTGAAATTCCAAATTAGATAAACCAACAAATTCTGCTTTTTCAATTGAAAAATCACATTGATAATCGTGGTCAAGCTTGGTTTCAATTTTGGAAATAACATTTTCTAAAATCGAATTTCTGAAATAAAAAGCTGCAATAACTCCAAGGAAAAGCACAAGGAGAAATAGTTTTAAGGATAGGAATATTTTTTGCTTTTTGGTTCTCATTTTACTGCATCAAC
Source organism: Flavobacterium sp. (assembly GCF_003525665.1). GTDB lineage: Bacteria > Bacteroidota > Bacteroidia > Flavobacteriales > Flavobacteriaceae > Flavobacterium. The sequence continues at coordinate 1,904 of NZ_DQDX01000178.1, read as the reverse complement.
ATCTAAGCCAATTCCTAAAACATTAGGCAAGTATTCTCGTTTGAAGCCATTGGAAATTGTAATCTTATAAGTTCCTTTTTCAAGTTTATTAGCTTCTTTAATTTTATAATTCAAATCGCAAATATCGACCGAACATTCTCCAAGTTCTCTGCCAGAATCATCTTTTATCATTAAATCTATAGCAAATTTTTCGGTTTTGCCCGACGGATTTTCAATTACAAAATTTATTGGAACACTATCAAATTGGTAATCATAAATATGACTGAATTTAAATTCTAAATTGTATAATTTTGATTCGTCATCAATAGAAAATTCGTAGATTTTCACATCTGATTTTTGCCAACGATTATCCGATGGCATTTTATCAAATGCACTAAAAACGCTCGATTTATCGCATGAAATAAATAATAGTAGACTTACTAATGTGAGTAAAATTTTTGATTTCATAGTAATTTTGATTTCTTAGATAACGAATAAATTCAAGGCTTTATTATCCAAACAATTCGCTTGCGACTTCTTCAATTTTAGAAACTAAGACTACTTTTATTCCGGGATATTTTGTTGCGATTTTATTGTATTTGGAAACATAAATCGTTGCAAAACCTAATTTCTCCGCTTCTTGAATGCGTTGTTCGACTCTGTTTACAGGTCGAATTTCACCAGAAAGTCCAACTTCGCCAGCAAAACAAGCATCTTTATTTACAGCAATATCTTCATTAGATGATAAAATTGCGGCAACAACGGCAAGATCTATCGCTGGATCATCAACCGAAATTCCGCCAGTTACATTCAAGAAAACGTCTTTAGTTCCTAATCTAAATCCGGCACGTTTTTCTAAAACTGCCAATAACATATTTAGTCCGTTTGCATTATAACCTGTTGTACTTCGTTGTGGCGTTCCATAAACTGCGGTTGAAACTAGCGCTTGAATTTCAATCATCAACGGACGCATTCCTTCAAGAGTTGAGGCAATTGCAGTTCCAGAAAGTTCTTCTTCACGATGCGAAAGTAAAATTTCTGATGGATTAGAAACTTCACGTAAACCCGAACCTTGCATTTCGTAAATTCCGAGTTCGGCTGTAGAACCAAATCGGTTTTTTAAACTGCGTAAAATTCGATACACATGATTTCTATCGCCTTCAAATTGCAAAACGGTATCCACCATGTGTTCCAAAATTTTTGGTCCGGCAATGGTTCCATCTTTCGTAATGTGTCCAATTAAAATTACTGGAACGTTAGTTTCTTTGGCAAATTTTATAAGTTCGGCAGTACATTCTCTAATTTGAGAAATACTTCCTGCTGTCGATTCAATATAATCGGTATGAAGCGTTTGAATCGAATCGATAATCACTATTTCGGGTTCAATTTCTTCAATCTGACGAAAGATATTTTGAGTTTTTGTTTCGGTTAAAATGTAGCAATTATCGCCATTTGGAGTAATTCTTTCGGCACGCATTTTTATTTGCTTCTGACTTTCTTCGCCCGAAACATATAAGGTTTTGTATGGTAATTTTAAGGATATTTGAAGCAATAACGTACTTTTACCAATTCCAGGTTCACCACCTAAAAGTATTAAAGAACCGGGTACAATTCCGCCACCAAGAACTCTATTTAATTCGCCGTCTAACGTATTCATTCGCACTTCTTGAGTCGAATCGATTTCGGCAATTTTTAGCGGTTTTGGAACTTTTTTTACTTCAGATGTTGGTTTCCAACTTGTTTTTTCCTCTTTCTGAACAATTTCTTCAACTATGGTGTTCCATTCTTTACAGGCGTTGCATTGTCCTTGCCATTTAGAATATTGAGAACCGCAATTCTGACAGAAAAAAGTTGTTTTAAGTTTTGCCATTTTTACGCTGAACTTGTTTCAGTATTTATTTTAAATTATTTTTTAATTTGGCTTC
>NZ_DQDX01000205.1:6874-7036 GCF_003525665.1 Flavobacterium sp. | reverse complement strand
GTTTTTAAGGAGGATTTTAACAATTTAGAAAGTGAAATGAAAGCGTTTACAATCGGAAATAAAATAGAAAAATTAAACTTGAAATAAAAACCACATTAAACATCAGATACAAGAAATTGCTTGGCTTAAGATTTATCAGGATTGGTAATTGTTGAATCAAAG
>NZ_DQDX01000205.1:0-6783 GCF_003525665.1 Flavobacterium sp. | reverse complement strand
TGGTAATTGTTGAATCAAAGTTTTAGTTATATTTGAATAGTCAGTGAATGAAGTATGCAACTTCTTTTAGCCACCAAACGTAAAAAAAAAATGCTCCCAAAACCAAAAACCTTTCTTATCCTACTTTCAATAGTGCTTCTACTATTACTAATTCCATTTGTAACTATGCAATTTTCCAACGAAGTCAATTGGTCGTTGATGGATTTTGTGATGGCTGGAATATTACTTTTTGGAACGAGTTTGATAATTGAATTGGTATTACGAAAAGTAAAAAGCACCAAACATCGCCTACTTATTTCTGGAATTATTTTATTTTTGTTATTCTTGCTTTGGGCAGAACTTGCTGTTGGTGTTTTTGGTAGTCCAATCGCTGGGAATTAATACTGATTTATGAAAACGATTCTTTTTACTTTTATAAGTTTTTTAGTTTTTTATGTTTCCTTTGGACAAAATAAAAGTCTAAAAGTAACCTACTTCTACCCTAAAGATTCTTTACAATTCAATCAAAAATTTGAAGAATTGGACTATAATTACGAATTCAAAACTTATGGCAAAACAACCATGATTGTGCATTGCGAAAGTACCTATGGTGTTTTTGATTTTATTTTTAAGAAACAAATTTTGAAACTTTCAAGAATTCTCGATTATGAAAAAACAAGTGTTTCCGAAGTATTTGATTTTAAAACTAAAAAATGGAAATTAACGGAAGATTCTAATCCATATCCAACCACAAATACCGAAGTTGTTGATTCGATTAATTATAGTGAGCATAATTTATATGCTTTAATTGTAGCTCACGATCATGGTGGAATTGTTCAAAAAGCTAAATTTCAAGATTTTGGAAACGTCGTGTATTGGCCAGAATTTGATTATCCAAATTGTTCCATTTCTGATGAAAATAAAGATGGAATTCCTGAATTTTATTTGTCCTATTTTGGAAACAGCGATGGTTTAGACGCCAAACCTTACAAACAAATCGTGTACACTTTAAACAATAAAAACATCGAAAAAAGCAAAGCAACCTCATATTATCCTGCAGGAAATGAAGAAGATAATTATCACATAGATTATGATGAAAATTGGAAAAAACTTCCCATTTCTATCCAAAAGAAAAGTCAAAAAATAATTAAAGACCATAAATTAATTTATGAAACTAATTAAATTATTTTCCTTCTAATTCTTTAATTTTTTGCGTAAAATAATTTTGCTTTTCAATGTTGTTCACACTCTTATAGTACAATTCTAACGACTTATAGGAATTGATATACTTTGGTTCTATTGCAATACATTTTTCGAATTGCTTAATAGCTTCTCCGTCATTTTTATTTTTTAAATAGGTATTTCCCAAGTTGTAAAAAATTCTGTAGTCATTCGGATTTATTGCAATTGACTTCTTGTAATAACTTATAGCTTTTGGAAAATTTTGCTTTTCATCGGCAATTAAACCCAAAACAGCATAACTCATAGCATGATTTGGATTGGATTTAATGGATTCTTGCAATGCTTTTTCGGCACCATTTTTATCACCATTCATGAATAATTTATAAGCTGCATCAAACTGTGCATTTTGATTTGCATCAACATTTTGTGTTGGAGTTGCACTTTGTTTTGGAGTTGCACTAGTACTATTTTTATAATCAGCAACTAACTTGATATAACCATCAACTTCTGCATCATTTGGATAATCATTTTTTAAACGGCTAAAATAATATTCGGCCGAATCTAAATTTTTTATATTAAAATGAGCAACGCCAATATGTTTCAAGTAGTAACTTTCTTTTGACTTATCATAATTTAACAATTTTGAGAAAATAGTTACTGCTTCTTGCGGCTTTCCACAATTGATATATCCTATTCCTAAATTGGCTTCAACCACAGGATTATAAACTGCGATGCTTTTAGCTTTTTCAAAATTTACCAAAGCCTTCTCACAATTTTTGATTTCTAAATACGAAACTCCTTTTTGAACATATGCTTCGATATAAGTATCATAATCATTGGTAACTTTATCTAAAACCGCAATGGATTTTAAAAATAATTTCTTTCTTTCAATTGAATCTGTTGCTTCTTTTGCTTTGTAATATAAAATAGCTCCATAATTATTTTGGATTTTTAAACTTTTAGAAGACTGCAAATAATCATGAGTAAATAACGTTTCGTTGTCTTTCCAATTGGCATTTCTTGTAACAGTTTTAAAACTGTATAATGATAGAATTGGTAGAATAAAAAACAACAGATACACTTGCTTCATTTTGAATTTATCAATCAACAAATACAACAAAAACACCAAAGCTATTACAAATCCTAAGCTTGGTGTAAAGGCAAAACGTTCGGCAAAAGTGGCACCAATGGCGATGAACAAATTACACGTAAGTGCAAAAGTGACGAACATAAAAAATAAACCAAAAGCGATTTTATTTTTTTTAATTATGCCTTTAAAAATTAAATACACTAATGCAATTATTGAAAGTAAACTCATCCAAACTTCAAAAGAAGCAAAAGTCTTTTTACTGATATAATTTAATGAATAATCGTAAAAAAGTGGATGTGGTACAAGCATTTTATACAAATACAAACCAACAATATAAATTCTTGTTGCAAGATTTTCGGAGAAATCAGGAATACCAACTAGCATATTATCAATTTCCGACATTTTAGGCATTAAATTGATTCCGATAACAATTCGTTGCAACGCCAAATATAAAAGGGCAGGAAAAATAAACCATTTCAAACTAGAAAAATAACTCATTTTAAATCCTTTTTCTGAACTTAAAAAATAATCTATTATTGGTAAAAAAGCAAGAAGTACAATGGTGCTTTCTTTAGATAAAACAGCTAGAAAATAGAAGGCTAAACTAAAATACAAATACTTTTTACTAGTTGATTCTTTGAATTTTATGTACAATATCAGCATTAGTGTTCCAAAGAGGTAGGCTAAAATTTCATCTCTTGATTTTATGTTTGCTACCACTTCTGTATGAATTGGATGTGCTGCAAAAAGAAGTGAAATTGCAAGTGCAATTATTTTATTTTTAAATAATTTGAGCAGTAAAACAAACGTAAAAAATAATGCAATTCCATAATACAAAACATTCATTGTATGCAGATTAGCAGCCATTTTTAAAGAATCCTCATTTTTAAAAAACTGATAATCAATTGCAAAACTCAAACTTGTAATAGGTCGATATGGTTTAATGTTTTCAGCTTCAGGAAGCGTTTTTTCTGTAAATAATGCCGGAAGGTCTTTCAATCCAGAAGTAATAGCCTTGCTTTGAAAAATGATCTTGTCATCCAAAACAAAACCATGATTTAAAGTATTGAAATAAAGTGCTATCGCAAAAAACATTGGAATAAAAGCCCAACTATATTTTTGAAAAAAAGACAATTTATCTATTTTCAAAACTTCCTCTTTACTACTTTCTTTCTTCATTTTACTTTAAGTTTTAACAAATATAACAAAGTAAATTAATTATCTAAAAAAAGAAAATAAGTACAATCCCAAGTTGAGTTTCAATAGGTCACTAATTAGAATAATTTTTAAAAGCGTAAATCCAAATCATTCGTGATAACCGGATGTTAAAAAAACTAAGAGCAAAAATTACAAATCCGATGATAAGCAGAATTCTGAAATCGAAAATTTTATCAAAAAACTGAGATGCTATAAAGAAAGTAATCAAAGCTTGACCAACAGTAATGGCATAATTAACGAACATTGCTCCAAAAAAATAACCAGGTTCTTTTTCGAATTTATAATTACAATGACTGCAATGCGTATTCATTTTCGGAAATCCTACACTAAAAAAGAAGCTTTTATCGGCAAAAACTTTTCCTTTATAACAATTTGGACATTCATTTTTGAAGATGTGCGATATGGTAGATAACATGTTTTGAAATTTTCTACAAAGTTAAGTGATATTTGTTTGAAAAACATTTTGTAAATTCGCTATTACTACTACAAAAAGGACATTTTATAAAATGGATAAACTGCCAATATATGGTATTTCTAATTTTAATTACAACACTGTAAATAGTGAATTGTATGTAAATACTTTTAAAAATCACTTGACAAATCACAGTTTCATAGAAAAACCGCACCGTCATAATTTTTATTTAATGGTATTATTTACGCATGGAACCGGAATTCATGAAATAGATTTTGATCGTTATACTATAAAAAGAGGCAGTTTATTTATGTTGCAACCCGGACAAATTCACAACTGGAAATTATCTGATGATATTGATGGATACATTGTTTTTTATTCGCAAGAAACCTATAATTTACATTTTGGAAACAATAAAATTGAAGAGTATTCTTTTTATCAATCGGTGAAATCTAATCCTGAATTATTTTATAATGAAGAAGAACTTCAAGATATCGAGGTTTATTTTAACTTGATGAAAAAGGAAAGCGAATCGGTTAAATCTAAACAAAAAGAGGCGATTTTAAATTTATTAGATATCATAAACATAGAAATTTCGAGAAAATATTCACCTGAGAGCAATCACAAAACACCAATCTACAATCATAAAATAAATCAGTTTGAAAAATTAATTGATTTGCATTTTAAATCCGAAAAATCGCCATCGTTTTACGCTTCTAAAATGAGTATTACATTGAAACACTTGAATAGAATCTGCAAAACAATTTTGAACAAAACAGCAACCGAACTAATCACAGAACGAGTAATTCTAGAAGCCAAACGACTTTTAATCAATCAAAATAAATCGATAAGTCAAATTGCAGACGAATTGAATTATGAGAACTACTCCTATTTTGCAAAACTCTTCAAAAAAGAAACTGGAAATTCTCCGAGTGAATTTAGAAATAAATTGTAAAAAAAAAGACTTTCTTTTTACAGAAAGTCTTTTATATAAAATTCAAAAAATAGAATTATACAATTTTTACTGGTTTTTTATTTTCGTCAATTGCAACAAAAGTGAATTCGCCAGTTATTGCTTTTTCTCTTATTTCAGAATACATTTCTTCAATAAAAATATCCACTCTAATTTTTAAACTGGTTGACCCTACATAAGTCACTTTACCTATTAATTCTATAATTGTTCCATGCGGAATTGGTCTTTTAAAATCAATTCGATCGCTACTTACAGTTACCATTTTTTGTCTGCTAAAGCGCGTTGCTGTAATAAAAGCAACTTCGTCCATGTATAGCATTGCGGTACCACCAAAAAGAGTATCATAGTGATTTGTAGTATTTGGAAAAACTGCTTTAAAAACTCTAGTTACAGAATTTTCTACTTTACTTTCTCTTAAATCATTCATTTTATTTACTTTACAGGAATATTCGCTAAAATTTCTAAGAAAAATTTCCAAAACTTTTGTGAAGAAGAAATACTAGCTCTCTCATCTGGAGAATGTGCTCCGTGAATTGTTGGACCAAACGAAATCATGTCCATTCCTGGATAATTGGTTCCTAGAATTCCACATTCTAATCCTGCGTGGCATGCAACAACTTTTGGTTGATCACCGTTTTGTTTTTCATAAATAGAAGTCAAAACGTCCAATATTTCCGATTTCGGATTTGGTGTCCAACCTGGATAGCTTCCGCCAAATTCTACTTCGCAACCAAATAATTCGTAAGCCGAACGCAACGCATTTGCTAAATCAAATTTAGAACTTTCAACAGACGAACGAGTTAAATTTTGAATCGAAATTTCGCCATCTTTAACTATAACTCTTGCAATATTATTAGAAGTTTCTACCAAATCTGCCATATCTGGACTCATTCGGTAAACGCCATTGTGAGCTGCATAAATAGAACGAAGCAAACCTTCTTGAACTCCTAAATCCATCACTTTTGCAGGCAAATCAGACTTTTCAATTTCGATAGTCAAATTTGGTTCCATTACTCTAAACTCGGCTTTGATATCACCAATAACTTCTTGCATATCAAAGACAAAAGCTTCGTCATACATAGCTGCAACGATCACTTTGGCAACACTTTCACGTGGAATAGCATTACGCAAACTTCCGCCTGAAATTTCAGCAATTTGAAGTCCAAAATTCTCAAAACCGTCAAATAAAAGTCGGTTCATGATTTTGTTAGCATTCCCTAAACCTTTGTGAATATCCATTCCAGAATGTCCGCCATTCAATCCTTTTACAGTAATTGAATAACCTACAGAACCTTCTGGAGTTTCTTCTTCATTATATTTTCTAGTTGCAGTAACATCAACGCCACCAGCACAACCAATATCAATTTCGTCGTCTTCTTCAGTATCAAGATTTAAAAGAATTTCACCTTTTAAAATGCCTCCTTTTAAATTTAAAGCTCCGGTCATTCCGGTTTCTTCATCGATAGTAAAAAGTGCGTCGATTGCTGGATGCGGAATGTCTTTACTTTCTAAAACTGCCATAATTGCGGCAACTCCAAGTCCGTTATCGGCACCAAGTGTTGTTCCTTTTGCTTTTACCCAATCACCATCAACGAACATATCAATTCCTTGCGTCAAGAAATCGAAATTTGTATCGTTATTTTTTTGGTGTACCATATCCAAATGTCCTTGTAACACAATGGTTTTGCGGTTTTCCATTCCTGGAGTCGCTGGTTTACGGATGATTACATTACGGATTTCATCTTCAAAAGTTTCTAATCCTAAACTGGTTCCGAAGTTTTTCATAAACTCAATTACACGCTCTTCTTTTTTAGATGGACGTGGTACTGCGTTTAGGTCGGCAAACTTGTTCCAAAGTGCTTTTGGTTCAAGGTTTCTAATTTCTTGGCTCATTATATTTTAGTTTGTTTAGACACGAATTGCACGAAT
>NZ_DQDX01000211.1:1623-7521 GCF_003525665.1 Flavobacterium sp. | reverse complement strand
CTTGGTTACAACGCGATTCTCTTCAACTTCTACTGGTGCACTTGTAACAACTTCTTCTTCCATTTCTGCTTCTACATCTAAATTATCGATATCAATCTCTGCGTCATCGTCTAATGGTGCTTCTGATTTAATTGACACAATTTCTGGAGTAGCAACTGGCGTTTTCTTAATTCGTTCTATTTCTAAAACATCAAAACTCACTTGATGATCGCCTTCATTAGCCCTGAAAATATCGTTTAATTGGTGAATTAAATTTTGATGTAAATCATAAATATCCAATTGTATGGCAATTTTTTTAGCAAATGTTGGCAAGACATCGGCAAGTAATTTCGCATCTTGAAAGTTAATTTGAGGATCTGATTTTTTTCCGGTTTCACGATTTACCCAACCGTCTTTTACATGAATTTTGAAATAAATGAACTGATTATTCACCAAGAAATGACGGAATTTCAAGTATTCTTCGTTGAAAATTCTAAAATCATGACTTTCATCGTAACCTTCTAACGTAAACATCGCCCAATCTTTTCCGTTTTTTCCAGTTCTATATTGCACATTGGTTACAATTCCACCAAAAGTAAGCGTTTTTCCAACTACTGATTCTAAACTTTTTAAATGCGCCAACCTCACATTGCAGAAATATTTCATTTCAAATCGATAATCGTCAAGCGGATGACCCGAAATATAGATTCCGACCACTTCTTTTTCTTTGGCTAATTTTTCCATTGTACTCCATTCTTCGCATGGTGGCACAACTGGTTCGGCTATTTGAACATCACTGCTTTCGCCAAATAAACTTACCTGAGACGAATTTTCATTCTCCTGAAATTTCGAACCATAACGGATGGCTTTTTCTAAAAATGTAATTCCTTCGCCTTCAATATGAAAATATTGTGCGCGATGTGTATCGGTAAAACAATCAAAACCACCAGCAAACGCTAGACTTTCGAATGCTTTTTTGTTGGCTGCGCGCAGATCTATTTTCTTAGCTAAATCAAAAATCGATTTGTACGGTGCATCTTTTCTATTTTGAACAATGGTATCCACAGCATTTGCTCCAACGCCTTTTACCGCGCCCATTCCGAAACGTACTGCGTTGTTTTCGTTTACGGTAAATTTATAAAATGATTCATTAACATCTGGACCCAAAACTTGCAATCCCATACGTTTACATTCTTCCATGAAAAATGAAACTTGCTTGATATCGTTCATGTTATTAGAAAGAACAGCAGCCATATATTCTGCTGGATAATGTGCTTTTAAATAAGCTGTTTGATAAGCAATCCATGCGTAACAAGTAGAGTGTGATTTGTTAAATGCATAACTCGCAAAAGCTTCCCAATCCTTCCAAATTTTTTCCAAAACTTTAGCATCATGACCTTTTGCAGCAGCTTGTTCGACAAATTTTGGCTTCATTTTATCCAAAGTTGGGCGGTCTTTTTTTCCCATTGCTTTACGCAAAACGTCGGCATCACCTTTAGAGAAATCGGCTAACGATTGTGACAAAAGCATTACCTGCTCTTGATAAACCGTAATTCCGTAGGTTTCACCTAAATACTCTTCGCAAGCATCTAAATCGTATTTTATTTCCTCTTCACCATTTTTCCTACGAACGAAAGAAGGAATATATTCCAATGGTCCAGGACGATAAAGTGCGTTCATGGCAATTAAATCTCCAAAAACAGTGGGTTTTAAATCGCGAAGGTATTTTTGCATTCCTGGAGATTCGTATTGGAAAATACCAACCGTTTCTCCTCTTTGGAACAACTCATAGGTTTTAACATCATCAATTGGAAAAGTATCAGGATCTAATTGAATTCCAGTTCTATACTTTACTAATTTAACGGTATCTTTTATTAAGGTAAGGGTTTTCAAACCCAAGAAGTCCATCTTCAGCAATCCGGCACTTTCTGCAACCGAGTTATCAAATTGGGTTACATATAATTCAGAATCTTTGGCTGTTGTTACTGGAACGAAATTCGTAATATCACTTGGTGTAATGATTACTCCACAGGCATGAATTCCAGTATTACGAAGTGAACCTTCCAAAACTTTAGCTTGTTGAATGGTTTCACCTGATAATTCTCCGTCGTTGGCAATCGCAATTAATTCTTTTACTCTATCAAATTCATCGGAACGTAATGCTTTTTTGACGTCTTCTTCTTTTTCAGAAATGAAACGAGCCAAATTCCATTTAGAAGGCATCATTCCTGGAATTAATTTAGCAATTCTATCGGCTTCAAACAATGGCAAATCCAATACACGAGCCGTATCACGAATGGCTGATTTGGTTGCCATTTTACCATATGTAATAATTTGCGCTACTTGATTAGAACCATATTTATTGATTACATAATCCATAACACGACCACGACCTTCATCGTCGAAATCAATATCAATATCGGGCATTGAAACCCTGTCTGGATTCAAGAATCTCTCAAAAAGCAAATCGTACTTAATTGGGTCAATATTGGTAATTCCTAAACAATAGGCAACCGCAGAACCTGCAGCAGAACCACGACCTGGACCAACAGAAACATCCATTTTTCTGGCTTCGGCAATGAAATCTTGTACAATTAAGAAATAACCAGGATAACCGGAATTTGAAATTGTAAGTAATTCAAAATCCAATCGTTCTTGAATTTCTGGAGTGATTTCGCCATAACGCTTTTGAGCGCCATTCATGGTTAAATGACGTAAATAAGCATTTTCACCTCTAACTCCGCCATCAGCTTCATCTTCTGGATTTAAAAATTCTTCAGGAATTGTAAACTTTGGAAGTAATACATCGCGATATAATGAATACGTTTCAACCTTATCAATAATTTCTTGAACATTGATAATGGCTTCAGGTAAATCTTGAAATAACTTTTTCATCTCGTCTTCCGATTTGAAATAATATTCTTGATTTGGTAATCCATAACGATAACCTCTACCTCTACCTATTGGTGTGGCTTGTTTTTCACCATCTTTTACACATAATAAAATATCGTGCGCATTAGCATCTTCTTTATTTACGTAGTAAGTATTGTTGGTAGCAACTAATTTTACTTTGTGCTTTTGTGAAAACTCAATCAAAGTTTTATTAACTCGATTTTCGTCCTCTTGATTGTGGCGCATGATTTCTAAATAAAAATCATCTCCAAATTGTTCTTTCCACCAAATTAGCGCTTCTTCAGCTTGATTTTCTCCAACATTTAAAATTTTACTCGGAATTTCACCATATAAATTTCCTGATAAAACAATGATATCTTCTTTGTATTGCTCCACAACTGATTTATCAATTCTAGGAACGTAATAAAAACCATCGATGTATGCGATAGAAGACATTTTGGCTAAATTGTGATAGCCTTTTTTATTCTTAGCTAAAAATACTACTTGATAACCATTGTCTTTTTTGGTTTTATCTTTATGATTGTCACAAATATTGAACTCACAACCTACGATTGGAATAATTTCGTTGTCAGATGGTTCTTCTCCGTTTTCAATTGCTGCTTCAATTTTGGGTTTAACCGCTTTGTTATGATTCATAACTGCACTCACAAAATGAAAAGCACCCATCATATTTCCAGTATCGGTCATGGCTACAGCAGGCATTTTGGTTTTTGCAGCAGCAGCAACTAACGAAGGAATTCCGATAGTAGATTGTAAAACAGAAAACTGGGAATGATTGTGTAAATGAGCAAATCGAGATTGTTTAAAATCTTTTTTATCGGCTTCAGAAATAGAAGTTTGAATTGTTTCATCTTCACTCTTTTGAAGTTTTTTTCTAATTTGTTCAGAAGCTTCTTTAAGATTGATGTGTTTTAATCCAATTAATTTAACTGATCTTGGATTTTTTAATTGAAAATCTTCGAAATATTCTGGTTCAACATCAAGTTCTTCTTTGGTGAAAATTTCTGTACGAATTAATTCTAAAAAACAACGTGTTGTAGCTTCAACGTCGGCAGTTGCATTGTGTGCTTCTGCAAATGGTTCGTTGAAAAGATATTGATGTAACTCTGTTAATGTTGGCAATTTAAATTTTCCGCCACGTCCACCTGGAAGTTTTAGTAACGATGCTGTAACTTCAGTACAAGTATCTAAAATCGGCATTTGCGACATTCGAGAACTGATTCCCATTCGGTAGAATTCACAACCCATGATGTTGATATCAAACCCAACGTTTTGACCGACAATATACTTGGCTTTAGATAAAGCTATGTTGAATTTCTCCAACATTTCTTTCAGTTGGATTCCTTGTTCTTGAGCTAATTCTGTAGAAATTCCGTGTATTCTTTCGGCATCGTAAGGAATATTGAAACCTTCTGGATTGATAAGATAATCTTGATGTTCAACAAGATTTCCCATATCGTCGTGCAACTGCCATGCAATTTGAATACATCTAGGCCAATTGTCTGTATCAGAAATTGGTGCTGCCCAACTTTTTGGCAATCCTGTGGTTTCGGTGTCGAATATTAAATACATACTTTATAAAATTCCANNATTATAAATCCCAAATTCCAATTTTAATCGCATTTATTTTAGGATTTGGAATTTGATTTTTGGGATTTATCAAAAGTACGTTTTAATGAATTATTTGTCAATTTTAGTTATTAACAAAAGGAAAAATGAATTGCTAACTAGCCCTGATGCAAGGGAAAAGCTCCCGATTTTTATCGGGACTTTGGAAAGGCAGCAGGAATATGGATTGCTGATAAATCCCAAGCGATTCGCTCCTGAACAAAAAAAAACCACTCGATTTCTCGAATGGTTTTCTGTATATAATTTAGTTTGAAACTAGTATCTTCCTCTGTTTCCACCACCATTATTGTCTCTATTTCCACCACCGTAGCTACCGCCACCGCGAGAATTTCCACCACCATTGTAACCACCACCACTTGGACGGTTGTTAGAAAAAGATTTTCTTTCTCCTTCTGGTTTTGGTTCTGATTTGTTAACCACAATTGTACGACCGTCAACAGTTGCGCCGTTCAATTCAGTTATTGCTTTTTCAGCTTCTTCATCACTGTCCATTTCAACAAAACCGAAACCTTTACTTCTTCCAGTAAATTTATCAGTAATGATTTTAACAGAACTTACAGATCCGTACACTTCAAAAGACTCTCTTAAATCTGCTTCCTCTATACTCCAAGGAAGACTTCCAACAAAAATATTCATAATTTTATTTTAAAATTCCTGTCAAAGGTAAGCTAAATAAATATGTAAACTACTATTAAATAGGTTTTTATTAACTAAAATAAAAAAATCACCTCTTTTTGGGAGGTGATTCGTATGAGGATTCAAATTGTTTATGATTATGGTTCTGGAATTAATGGTAATTGATAAAATGCACCATATTGAAAATTAACTAATTCGTTACCAAATGGATTGTCTAGTGTATTTTCTGCATTGAATTTAAACTTACCTGTTACAGTATTGTTGGCACTTTCTGTGATTTCAATAAGTCCATTACCTATATCTATACCTGTTGTATAAAAAACATCATTACCATCGAATGAGTTTGTGTATGTTGCCACCTTACTTACAGATGTCCCTAATGGATATAAACCTACGTTTGTACTTGTTGTTCTTAAAACTACTTCTTCACCTTCAGCTAAAGCTACAATTCTAAGTGCTCCAGATGTTGATTTGTAAGCTCTAACATCGATACCTCTAAACAATACGTTATCACGAAAAGCTTGAAAACCTGGATCATTATTAAACTTAACTTCTTCTTGACAAGAACTTAAAGTTACTAAAATTACGATAAGGGAAAATAATTTCTTCATTTTAAATTTAATTTACAAGCACAAAAATAGTTTTTTTAGTGATTTGACCTACTTTTTTTAACTAAATTTCAAATAAAAACTATTTTTTTGATTGACAGTAGTTTGAATGGAAAAGTTTTATATCTTTGCA
>NZ_DQDX01000211.1:382-1561 GCF_003525665.1 Flavobacterium sp. | reverse complement strand
TTTATATCTTTGCACCCTTAATTAATCGAGGTCGAGAACCTCAAAATTTAATCAAAAGATTATGTCAGTAAAAATTAGATTACAAAGACACGGTAAAAAACAAAAACCTTTTTACTGGATCGTAGCGGCAGATGCTCGCGCAAAAAGAGATGGTAAATTCTTAGAAAAATTAGGAACTTACAATCCAAACACAAATCCTGCTACTATTGATTTAAACCTTGACCAAGCTGTTCAATGGTTACACAATGGAGCTCAACCAACAGATACTGCAAGAGCAATTCTTTCTTACAAAGGTGCTTTATTGAAACACCACCTTGATGGAGGAGTTCGTAAAGGTGCTTTAACTCAAGAACAAGCTGATGCAAAATTAACTGCTTGGATTGAAGAAAAAGCTGGAAAAGTTGATGCTAAAAAAGAAGGATTGACTAAAAAACAAGCTGAAGCTAAAGCTAAAGCGTTGAAAGCTGAACAAGCTGCAAACGAAAAAAGAGTAAATGCTGCTGCTGAAGCTGCAAAAGCTAATGAAGTAACAGAAGAAGTTGTTGAAGAAACTGCTGAAGTTGTTGCCGATGCTGAAACTCCAGCTGCTGAAGAAGCTAGCGAAGAAACAGAAGCTTAATACCTAGCGATAATGCGTAAAGAAGATTGTTTCTATCTAGGCAAAATCGCGAAGAAATTTAGTTTCAAAGGTGAAGTTCTTATCTATTTAGATACTGACGAACCTGAGTTATATGAAAATATGGAATCGATTTTTGTTGAATTCAACAAAAATTTGATTCCATATTTTATTGAAAATTCTTCTCTTCACAAGAATGACTTTCTTAGAGTTAAATTTGAAGATGTTGACAATGAAGAACAAGCCGACGAAATAATTGGCTCGGAAGTCTATCTTCCTATTTCGATGTTGCCTAAACTCGAAGGCAACAAATTTTATTTTCACGAAGTTATTGGTTTTGAAATTGAAGACAAACGCTTGGGTGTTTTCGGAAAGATTGTTTCTATCAATGATTCTTCGGCACAACCTTTATTTGAAGTTGTGAATGGTTCTGTAGAAATTCTTGTTCCAATGATTGATCAGTTTTTGGTTAAAATCGATAGAGAGAACAAGAAAGTTATTATGGATTTGCCGGAAGGATTGGTGGAAATGTACCTTTAGGGAAATTCCAATATTTTAAATTC
>NZ_DQDX01000211.1:0-177 GCF_003525665.1 Flavobacterium sp. | reverse complement strand
AACGAAGAAGAAATTCCAATATAAAAATTCCAAATTCCAATCCTTAGAAAAATTCTGATTTAAAAATTTTGACTTTTATGAGTAAGCCATTTGATTTAGAGGAAAGAACTTATTTATTTGCACGCGATTGCAGATTTTATGTTCAAAAATTACCTAAAACTATTTCAAATATTGAGG
>NZ_DQDX01000051.1:59719-60133 GCF_003525665.1 Flavobacterium sp. | reverse complement strand
CGAAATGTAAACGTGTATTTACCACAATATTCGAAATTTTGCAAAACCACCGTTAACAATAGTGTTTTTATTTATTAAATGGACGACTCCTAGCGATTGAAACTAGAAACATATTCTCAGATTTAAAATTTTCTCTTTCTTCTTTATTCAACTTGTTTATGATATTTGAATTCTCGATGTAATAATTTATTGCATCTTTTACATCGGCATATTCAAAAATTATACCTCTAAGTTTTTTTTGTTCGATTTCAAAATAATCATTTGGTTTTGCTAAAGGAATATATTGCATATAATAAACAGCATTTTTATTCATAAGAATTTCTCCTTCATTTCCAGCGCCTAATGCTTCCCATCCATCTTTTTCTTTCGACAAAAAAATTAATTCAGTTAATCCAACTTTGTAATCAATTGCTC
>NZ_DQDX01000051.1:59209-59492 GCF_003525665.1 Flavobacterium sp. | reverse complement strand
TTTATTTATTTTTAATTTTTTTGGCTTTTCGCCTTTAATTACATCCAGAAATTTTACAGTAAAAGTTTTGTCTTCAACTGCTATTATTTCACATTTACCAATTATTTCAGCTTGTTCAATCAATTGTTTTATAGATAAAGGACTATAATCCAAAAGAAGATTTGAAGAAAACAACAATAATATTGTTAATGCTTTCAGTTTCATTTTTTATAACATTATTGTTAACGTTCCCATGCGTGCCGTCTGTTGATGATGCAAGCGCTGACCAAAACAAAACTACAAC
>NZ_DQDX01000051.1:46836-59088 GCF_003525665.1 Flavobacterium sp. | reverse complement strand
TCTTAGAAAGATAGAATTGTAGTCATCAGATTATTTTCTACGAAGAACAAAATAACAAGCGCAAGCCCAGCAATTGGTGTAAATCGCTGTTACCAGCTGGCTTTTTTATCAGAATGTTTGTAGCCATTTAATTATTTGTTTTGGGTCTGCAATACTCCAAGAATTAGGATGTCTAACTTTATTCGGCATTCTGTAACCTTTGTTTGTTGTTGTTATTAATACAGCATTTTTATTTCCTAATCGTTGCAACTCATTAATCATTGCCACTTGGTCAGTAATGTTGTTATAAGAACAGTCATAATTACGTTCTTTTAAATACCATTGAATGTCAGGTTCTGAAATAATCATAATAGGAATTTTGATTAAGTTTTTTATTGCTTTTTGTGTAGTATCAGAAAACGAATATGGTGATTGTGAATGATAATTTTGCAATGCAGTTTCAGGTGTTCCACCCATTTCTTTTTCTATTCTATTTATCATGTAGAAAACTTCATCATTAACTTTTGAAGTGTCTGAAAGTCTTATAACTCTTTTGGCTCCATTATAATAACGTTCCCAATCAAGAATTGGATTAATTGCAAAAATTGATTTTGGCTTAATTTCATAGTTTTCTTGAACTGCCAATTCAGAATATTTTACGGCACAAGTCCCACCAATTCCAAATCCGCCAATATAAAAATCTTTGTCTTTGAGTTGATATTTAGAAGCAACAAAATTGATGATTTCTTTGAGTGATTCTTGAGAAGTCCTATCACTTCCCCAATATGTAGAGCCTGTCTTTAAAACTGGCATAATTGTCAAGATGCCATTTTTTGTTGCAAATTTTGGAATTTCTGTTTGTGATAATGCACTATTTGGTGAATTTCCAAAACCGTCCAACAGTACCATAAATGATTTTATAATTTCGTTTTTCGGAAAAATTGCAACGTACATATTTGAAGTCTTGTCGCTCGCATTCAAGAAAACTGTTTCAGTTCTCTGTCCATAGGAAGTGATTGAGATGAAAAGTGTTAATAAAAGTATTATAGTTTTTCCCATTTTCACAGTGTCGTTTTTTAAGCTTGCAGGTAACTTCTGTGCAGTCGCTACATTATAGCGACTATCAATCCAATTTAGATGTGATTACCGTTACAACTTAATTTCTTTCTCAAATATATCAAATATTCTCTTCCTCGCGCAGTTCTTTATTCAAATTCTTTTATGCGTTATAGTTCATTGTGTGTCATTTAGTAAACTTTTGGTATGCTGGTATTTTCAGTTGCGAAAAAAGTGCTAACTTTCGAGAGTATAAAAATTGGTAGTATGAGAATTGTAAAATATATTGTGTTATTGGGTTTGGTTTCGTGTTCTTCGCCTGCTAAAAAAGATGCGTTGTTGTTTTCATTTCCTAAAAAAATCAAAGAAGTTTCAGGAATAAAAACTACTGCTAATTCGAATTTAATTTGGGCAATTCAAGATAGCGGAAATCCAAACGAAATTTATGGAATTGACCAAAATGGTTCGGTTTCTAAAACCATTTCTGTGACCAATGCAGAAAATATCGATTGGGAAGACATCACTTCAGACAAGGAAGGAAATTTATACATTGGCGATTTTGGTAACAATGATAACGATCGAAAAGATTTAGCTATTTATAAAATAAACAACAAAAATCTGGAGCAATCTGAAGTAGCATCAGAATATAAAATCACATTCAATTATCCAGAACAAACCGATTTTCCACCCAACAAAAAGGAATTATTTTATGATTGCGAAGGTTTTTTTGAAATGAACAATCACTTTAATTTGTTTACAAAAAACAGAAGTAAAAACTTTGACGGAACGACATTCTTATATAAAATTCCAAATACTCCTGGAAATCATCAAGCCGTTTTACTTGGGAAATTTAAAACTTGCAGCGATTATGATTCTTGCGTAATTACAAGTGCAGCAATAAGTCAAGACCATAAAAAAGTGGCTATTTTAGGTCATGATACCGTTTGGGTTTTCGAAAATTTTAGTGGTGACAATTTCCTAAACGGAAAAGTAACATCCTATCAACTTGATAATTTTTCTCAAAAAGAAGCCGTTTGCTTTAAGGATAATGCTACTTTGTTTATAGCAGATGAAATTGATAAAAAAACTGGTGGAGGTAATTTATACGAATACGTTATTTCGGATTTAAAAACTAAAGAATAAAACCAAATTAACTCGGAGTTAAAGTTTGATTTGTATTAGAAACCGAAAAAATAGTCCTTTTAAAATCAACCATTCTTGAAAACCGCTTTCACGGTTTCTTCATAATTTCGAATGCTTTTTGCTTTTCTAATATTTTTTTCAACCTTATGCGGATTGTCAAAAGTGGTAGAAAAATATTCCCACAAATGGTGCATTTTTAATAAAATATGAGTTGCGCCAGATAACGATTCGCTATAACCTTGGTAAAGTGTTTCGTGAAAATCACTGAACAATTCCATTTTATTTTTAGGATATTCTAAGGTGTTTTCTTTAATCATACTCGGCAAAAAAGGATCTGAAATCAATCCTCTTCCAATCATCCAATGGTCAATGGTAGGAAACAGTTCTTGCATTTCTCTAAACTTTGTTACCGAAGTAATATCGCCATTGTAATACAATTTGTGTTTGGAAGTGTCAATGCATTTCTGAAAAGCCTCAAGATGAACGCCACCTTTGTAAAGTTGTTTTCCGATGCGAGCGTGAATGGCAATATTTTTAATTGGATAGTTATCAAGAATAGGAAAAACATCCAGAATTTCATCTGTAGTGTCGTAACCCAAGCGCATTTTCATCGAAACAATAATATCCGATTCGGAATGAACTTTATTTAGAATTGCATCAATTTTTTCCGATTCTTTTATCAAACCCGAACCCATTCCGCATTTGGTAACCATTGGATACGGACAACCTAAATTCCAATTTAATTCATTGTAACCTAATTCTTGAACATATTTTGCTACAAATAAAAATTCGTCAGCATCGTTAGTTATCACTTGCGGAATGCATTCTAAACTCGAATTGTTTTCGGGTAATAAATCTCTTTCATACGACGATTTAATAACCAACTTTCCATTTAGACGAATGTAAGGCGAATAAAAAGTATCGATGCCACCAAAATATTTGTTTTGGGCATTTCTAAATCGAAAGTCGGTAAATCCTTGTAAAGGTGATGAAAGTAGAGTAAAGCTCATTAACTAATTTTAGGAAGCCATTAAATAGCCGTCATTTTCTTCAATTCAGAAATGGTCTCTGTCGGATTTTCTGCTTTGAAAACAAAATTTCCTGCTACTAAAACATCAGCTCCAGCTTCCACTAATTGAACTGCATTTTTACTTGTAACGCCACCATCAATTTCGATAATAGTAGAGGCGTTATTTCTAGTTATGATTTCTTTTAACTCTTTAATTTTCTTGTAAGTGTTTTCTATAAAAGATTGACCTCCAAAACCTGGATTTACACTCATGATACAAACCATATCAATATCGTTAATCACATCTTCTAGCAAACTCACATTGGTATGCGGATTTAACGCAACTCCAGCTTTCATGCCTTCGGCTTTAATAGCTTGTAAAGTTCTGTGTAAATGCGTGCATGCTTCGTAATGAACGGTTAAAATATTTGAACCTAATTGTGCAAATGTTTTAATATATCGGTCTGGATCAACAATCATTAAGTGAACGTCAATTGTTTTTGTAGCATGCTTTGTAATCGCTTCAAGAACTGGCATTCCGAAAGAAATATTCGGAACAAAAACACCATCCATAATGTCAATATGAAACCAATCGGCTTCAGAATTGTTAATCATTTCGATGTCGCGTTGTAAGTTGGCAAAATCAGAAGCAAGAACTGATGGTGCAATTAAAGTGTTTTTCATTTTTGTAGTTTGTGTTGTTTATTCTGAATTTACTTCAGGATTTTTGTAGCTGCAAAGTTAAATTATATTTAATGAATCTGAAACAAGTTTGTGAGAATCTGAAACAAGTTCAGATTTAAAAAATAAAACTCCGGAAACCCGAGCAATTTTGCGAACAGACTGGAGTTTTGTTTGCCATGCAAAAAATAAAACTCCGGTAATCAGCCGGAGTTTCAATCATCAATCAAAAAACGAACAGTTTTGAAACTGTTGTTGTCGGTATAAAATTTCATCTTCATTTGTCACATCGAGCGCAGTCGAGATGCTTTTGGAATTTGGAATTTTATTTTTGGAATTTATCCAAGATATGTTTTCAAGATTTTACTTCTTGATGTATGTTTTAATCTACGAATAGCTTTTTCTTTAATCTGACGAACACGCTCACGAGTTAAGTCGAACGTTTCTCCAATTTCTTCTAATGTCATTGGATGTTGATCGCCTAAACCAAAATACAAACGAACTACGTCTGCTTCTCTTGGTGTAAGTGTTTCTAATGAACGCTCAATTTCTGTACGTAACGATTCGTGAATTAATTCTCTATCAGGATTTGGAGATTCACCAGAACGTAATACGTCATATAGGTTAGAATCTTCTCCTTCAACAAGAGGTGCATCCATTGATAAGTGACGACCAGAATTTTTCATAGATTCTTTAACGTCATTTACTGTCATGTCTAGTTCTTTTGCAATTTCTTCAGCAGAAGGTGGTCTTTCATTAGATTGCTCTAATAAAGCGTACATTTTGTTGATTTTATTGATAGAACCAATTTTATTTAATGGCAAACGAACGATACGAGATTGTTCAGCCAAAGCTTGAAGTATCGATTGACGAATCCACCAAACAGCGTATGAAATGAATTTGAAACCACGAGTTTCATCAAAACGTTGTGCTGCTTTAATTAAACCTAAGTTTCCTTCGTTAATTAAATCGGGTAAGGTAAGTCCTTGATTTTGGTATTGTTTTGCAACAGAAACCACGAAACGTAAATTAGCTTTTGTTAATTTTTCTAACGCACGTTGGTCACCGGCTTTAATTTTTTGAGCTAATTCTACTTCCTCATCGGCAGTAATCAAATCAACTTTTCCAATTTCTTGTAGGTATTTGTCTAAAGAAGCAGTTTCACGATTAGTTACCTGCTTGGTGATTTTGAGTTGTCTCATGTATTCTTTTCTCCTTTAATTTAAAGCGTTCAAGTAGTTATACGAGATGAAACTCAAAAAAGTTACAAAAAATTATATTTTTTTAATTTACGTTAAAAGTATCTGTCAAATAAACAGGTAAACCTTCTGTTGTAAATCCTTCAATTTTTACTTCAAATGTTCCTTTAACATCTGATGTGTAAAACGATATCGGTTTTGAAACATCATATTGTGGTAACCATAAAAGTTGGTGTCTGTAATCTGGAATTCTTTTATTTTCTTCTTTAGAATAATCAGGTTTGTAATAGTCTTTGTCTAGATTACTGTTGATTTGGGTACTATTAGCGATAAAATTTCCTTTAGTTTTCAATTCGTAATCGTGATTTTTAGAGATGAAGCTTATCATTCCATTAAAAATATTTGAACCATAATAATAACCACCTTGAATAATACTTACTTTGTAAATAGTATCCATTTTTAAGTCGATAAGTTCATTAGCATCTTGAATCATAATTCCATCAACAAGAACAAGTGTAGGTTCAGATACTTCTATGGTTTCATCATAATCTCTTACACCTAATTTATACTGATTATTGTTTTTTTCATAATACACTTCTTTCAATACTTCAATAATGGTTTCAAGTAATGTAGGGAATCTATTATATGCATCTAAAATATAGTCTTTTTCTAGTGGTTTGTAGAATGCTTTGGTGTTGCTTTTGGCTAAAACACTATCTTTTTTAGTATTGAAATAAGCGTTTTCAATTTGTGTTGCAATTGCGCGTTCTTTTATGGCCGAAATCATAGTTTCATTTACAGAAAAATTGTTTGTAAGAGTTTTTAATTCAATTGGAGTAGAGCCATTTACTGCAATTTCGTATTCATTTCTATAGGGACTAACCACTTGAACAATTATATTAGGATTGCTGTAATCTTGATCTATAGTAAAGTAAAATTTTCCAGATGGATTTGTTTTTACCACTTTAAAAAAGAAATTTTCTCCAGGAATTGAAAGTCCGATGGAAACAGAATTTACAGAATTTTGACTGTTTTTTGATTTGATTTCACCCGAAATTATTTCGCCTCTTAGCTCAGGCAAAATCATAACAGATTTATTAGAACTTGAAATTTCTGAAGCCGAATTAATTTTAGAGAATGCTATCGGATTATCAGATTTATTTGACACAAAAGCATCTACTTTTTTTATTGAAACAGAATAATTTCCGTTACTCAACTGGTTAGCCGAATTTACTTTAAAATTTACTAATTCTCTTGGAGAATAATTTTTCTTGTCAGCAACTAATGTTCCGTTGGATGTTGTTGAATTTGAATTATTTTCAAGATTTTTTGTTGTTGCAATTGATTTTGCAATTAAATCTTTAGTCTCAACTTGAAACGGATTTATGATGGTAATGTCTTTGGTGTAATATTTAAAATCATTTTTATTTAAACTCCAATTGGTGTAACCAACAAGTTTGTAAACTCCTGAATTTAAATTACTAGGTATAAAAATATCGCCATTGCCAGCGCCATTTTTTAGTGTTAACTTTTGTTCTACTATAACTTTGTTGTCAACAGATACCAATTTGACATGAGCAATTTTACTTATGTCACTTGGCTTAAAATTAATCGGATTTAAACAATACAATTGATAGTACAATGTTTCACCAGTAATTAAAGCATCATTATTGGTTTGAATATAAACAGTCTCTGATGTTGAGATTTTTATATTTTTTTCAATAGAAGTCGTGTTGCTATTTTGAGCAAAAAGCAAAGCGGAATTAATTGTTACAATTAATAACAGAAAATGTTGTTTTAGTCTATCCAAAATTCGGGTCTTATGTTAGATGAAAATGAGGTGCAATCACCACAAATAGGTTTAATAAAAGTATAATTTAAGCCGGCTATTTCAAAATATATTACGGCATTATTTAGTACGAGTCCGTTTAATCTTGTTCCGTCACAATCGGCTGGTGCAGGATCAAAGCAGTAATTAAATTCAAATTCTTGGCATTCGTCAAAATAGGGTGGAAGCGCTTCACCTGGAAATAAATCGGTGTAATTGAAAAACATTCTTTTTTCTGAGACAGAGGAAACATTAAAATAACCAACCACTTTTTCGTTAGGATTATCCACAGAAAATAAATTTCCAGCAATGAATCCAGGCTGAGTTGGTGAAAGTACTTCACCTGCTTGTGATAACTCTTGTAGAATTCTGTAATAAGTATAAGATTCTAAGCTTTCTACATATTGTTTTACTAGAATACTATAACGTTCGCCAATTGTATAATCAGATTGTCTGAAAAACTTGACTTCAAAGTCTGAAACTCTATCTTCGGTAAGGTCACTTGTGTTTGTTAGTATAATTGAATTGGATTTATTTGGTGTATAGCAAATTCTAGCTTCTTCAGTTCTGTTAAATAATTCAATAAAAGGATGTCCAACTGCACCGCTGTTATCTGGATTTACAACCGCATAAACTGGTCTCCATTTTGGCGCAGTTACTTTTGAAGTTTCTTCATATTCATATCGATAGTATTTTGAAGTATTGTTTGGATCAACAAAACTGTTAACCGTTATAGCAACGCCTCGTTCTCCATCAAGATTTGTTTTTACTGTTGGAATAACACTTTCTATTTGGCTAACCGTTGTTAACTTTTTTGGTGTTGATTTGTAGGTTTTACCGTTACTAGTATTGATTGTTAAGGTATACTGTTTTTCTGGAAGCGCCGCAAAATCTGATGTTGATTTGTAGGAATTGGTGTCATATTCAAAATTGTATTGAACACCATCACTATCAGTAACAAATACTTGTGCGTCTGATATTGAGGCATTTCCATTGTCATCTTCTAGTCGGTAGGTTTTTGAAACTTTTATTTCTTGTTTTTTTAATTCATTAGTTATTGATGCTTCAATTACAATGGCTTCTTCATAATTAGAAGTTTGTAATTGGTACGGATCTACGCAACTAACTAAGCTGAATAGTAATCCGAGTAAAATAAAAAATTTGTTGCAATTTGTTTTTTTCATAGTTGTTTTTAACATTGTTTTAATCAATCCAAAAATCTGGGCGTATGTTAGAAGAAAATGACGTGCAATCGCCACATTTCGCCCGTACATAGGTATAAATTAAATTGAACGGATCGTCTTCAGGTTCAAGTTGTTCATGTTCATAATAAACTAATATTTGTGCTTTAACGTTTCCGTTTAATTGTCTTCCATCACATTCTGGGAATGGTAAGAAGCAATAAGTGTACTCTAATTCAGTACAATCTTCTAGATAAGGTGGTTTTTCTTCTCCAGGGAATAAATCTTCATAATTAAAAAATATTCTTTTAGAACTTACCGATGCTACTTCAAAAAAGCCAATCACTTTTTCTTTAGGATTATCATCCGATTTTATATTTCCGACTAAAAAACCGGGTTGATTTTGAGATAAAATACTCTCGCCAGTTACAGAAAGTTCTTGTAGTGTTTTGTAATAAGTATACGATTCTAAATTCTGGATAATTTGTCTTACTTCTATAGAATAACGTTCTCCAATTTTGTAATCAAAATCATTTAAAAAATGTACTGGGAAATTCGAAATTCTATCTTCGTTTAAGAAATTAGTGCTCGTTAAAACAATTTTCTTGTTTTTCTCTGTCAAATAACAAACTTGCGCTTCAGTAACTCTAGGGAATAGTTCAATGTATTCATGTCCAACTGAGTCAGTAAGATCTGGATTTACAACGGCATATAAATCTCGCCATTTTGGTGCAGTTGCTTTGGATGTTTCATAAAATTCAAATCGATAGTATTTCGATGAATTTGTTGGGTCAAAACTATTTGCAGCAATTTCTACACCACGTTGTCCTTCGAGATTAGTAATTACGGTTGCAGTAATATTTTCTAGTTCGTTTACTGCAGTAAGTTTTTGTGTTGTTGAACTGTATGATTTTCCATCACTTGTTGTAATATTTAGTTTGTATTGTCGATCATTTTCTGCTCGAAATTCGGTTGTTGAAATGTACTTTCCATCTGCTTCTTCAAAGTTATATTGATTACCAAGATTATCTGAAACAGTTACAGAAGCATTCGAAACTAAAATAGGCTCGTTTTCTTCTAGTCGATAGGTTTTCGAAATTAAAACTTCTTGTTTTTTCAACTCATTAGTTATCGTTGCTTCAATTACAATAGCTTCTTCAAAATTAGAAGTTTGTAATTGGTATGGGTCAACGCAACTTATTAGGCTAAAAAATAGTCCAATAAATAGGTATTTAAAATGAGTTGCTTTTTTCATAATTTCTCAGTTTTAGTTAAAACTTAAAGTTATATGTTACCGTTGGAACTGGCATGGCAAAAATTGATGTCTTGTAAGCTTTTATTTGTCCTCCATCGGTTACAAAAAAGATAGAATACGGATTGTTTCTTCCTAACACATTATAGATTGAAAAATTCCAAAAACTGTGTGCTAATTTTTTTAGCTTATGTGTTCCTTCAACGTTAACGCCAATATCAAGTCTATAGTAGTCTGGAATTCTAAATTTATTTCTATCGCTGTATAAAGTGTATTCTGCGCCACCAAATTCATAAGTTCCTATTGGATAAGTAATTGGGCGACCAGTTTGATATACAAAGTTACTAGAAATACTGTAACGTTGTGTAAATTTGTAGTTTAAAACAAGACTTATATCGTGAGGTTTGTCAAAATTTGCAGGGAAATATTCTCCGTTATTTACTTTTTCTTCATTAAACTGACTGTCCAATTTTATAAAAGTTCGTGAATAAGTATAGCCAATCCAACCGTTTAATTTTCCAGCAGATTTTTTTAATAAAAATTCAATTCCATAAGCTTTTCCATCACCTTGTAGTAATTCGGTTTCAATATTTTCGTTTAGTAAAATTTGCGCAGCTACTTTATAGTCTAAGAAATTTTTAGATTTTTTATAATAACCTTCAACACTCAACTCCAAATCGGAATTGGAGAAATTTTTGAATATTCCAAACGAAAATTGTTGTGCTTCTTGTGGTTTTACATTCAAATCAGATAGTTTCCAAGTGTCTGTAGGTGATTGTGTTGTGTTGCTTGATAAAAGATGTATGTATTGGTACATTTTATCATAACTCGCCTTTAGTGATAAATCATCCATTAAATAATAGCGTGCAGAAATTCTAGGTTCAAATCCGCCATACGATTTTATAACTTCGTTTTTATCATATTCTTTAACTTCAATAACTGTAGCATCATTTAAAGGAACGCCAGGTTGATAAACACGTTGCGAAGAAGCGCCAAGAGCCGAAAATCTTGAGTAGCGCAAACCTACATCCAATAATAATTTATCAGAAATTTTATAATTGTCAGATATGTAAAGTGCCGATTCTATGCCACGTTCTCTTGCAATTGTGATTGGACTGAGTAGTGATTCGCCACTTTTAGGATTTAAATTTCCAGGATCAATTCCGTATAATTTGCTCGAAATTCCGTAACTTATCTTGTGCTTATCGTTGTATAAATAGCCTAATTTAAGTTGAAGTTGTGTATCTGAAATTTTATAACCAAAATCAAACGACCTCGGATTATTAGCATCATACTCAATATTAAATTTATATTCTGAATTGGTAAATATCAATTCAGCATTATTTTTCTCATTAAACTTGTGATCCCATTTCGCTGTAAACAATCGGTTGGTGTATTTAAAAACCGAATCCGATGAAATGCTAAACGCATCTTTACTAGTGTAAAAAGTAGTTTCAACTAAGTTTTTGTCATTTATTTTATGACTGTATTTTGCAATGATATCATAAAATGAAGCTTGACTGTTTTTTAATTGTTCTTCGTCTAATGATTTTAAAATCCAATCAGAATAGGTAAGTCGTCCGCCAACTATTAAACTCGATTTGTCTTTTACAACAGGAACTTCCAACGATAAATTACTGGTTACTGGACCAATTCCACCTTCACCAGAAATCTTTTTTACATTTCCAGCTTTGGTTGTAATATCAAATACTGATGATAATCTGCCTCCAAATTCTGCAGGAATACTTCCTTTGTAAACCAATGCTCGTTTAGTAGTAAAAGGATTTACCGCCGAAAATAATCCGAAGAAATGCGATGGATTATAAATTAAACCGTTGTCTAAAAGTATAAGATTTTGATCTTCTTTTCCACCTCGAACGCTATATCCAGAAGCACCTTCACCAACATTTTTTATTCCTGGTAAAGCTGCTGCAACTCTAAAAATGTCACGTTCACCAAGAATTAACGGAATCGTTTTTATTTTTTCAATTTCAATTACAGTAACTCCAGTAACCGAAGATTTTAATTTTTCGGATGCCTTTGAGTTAATTACAACTTCGTCTAATTCATTTATATTTTCAGTCAAACTCACATTGAGTTTACCGTCATTATACAGCACAACTTTCTTGGTAGATTTTGTGAAAATTACAGATTCAAATTCTAAGATAGCAATACCAGGTTCCAAATCGATAGTGTAAAATCCAGAATCGTCTGTTTCTGTACTTCTTTTGCTGTTTTTTACCTTTATATAAAGATTAGCAATACCTTCTCCAGTTTTATTGTTTTTTACAAAACCAGATAATGTGTATAGTTTTTTCGAATTAGATTTAGATTCTTTTCCAATGGTTACTTGCTCTATTCTTTTTGAGCTTGGAGTGTTTTTTATCGAATCATACTGTTTTAAAAACACTGGTTCTCTTGTAAAATCTACAGCCTCTTTTTTCTCTGTTTTATCGGTTGGAACATCAATTAAATTTTTATCTAAATCACTAATAATACTTGTGTTTTTTGTTAGAATAACACGATTATTATCGATAAAATAATTTAAATCTGTAGCATCCAAAAGGTCGGTTAAGATTTCATCAATGGTTTTATCTTGATAGTTTTTTGTGATTTTGATAGTATCTGAAGCAATCCATTTTGAATCAAAATAAAATCTAAAATTTGTTTTTGATTCAAGTGATTCAATAGCAGTCTGCAATGAAGCATCAGTTATTTGTAATGAAATTTTATCATTAAGTTGTTGAGCCGAAATTAAAAAACTAAATAATAGAAGAAAGGAAGTGAAAATAACTTTTCTCATTGATAATTGATTATTGTAAACCATTGATATAATTAAATAAATTTTTCATAAACAAAACTTTATTGTTTTCCAGCGACTGATTGTTTTTTTGATAAAAGTCATTGATTTGAGTTTTAAAATC
>NZ_DQDX01000051.1:40450-46749 GCF_003525665.1 Flavobacterium sp. | reverse complement strand
AATTTTTTAAATCATATTCTGTTTCTATTCTATTTTCAACATATTTGTCCCTTTTGTTTTTTTTGTATTTAGTGTAAAATTTTAGGGTGTTACTTGAAAGTACTTCTTCATAATAACCATTTACATTGTCATTTTTTATGGACGTATTGTAGTTTAAATTAACGAACTTTTTGCCTTTAAAAACAAAAGATTTGTTGCGTTCTTTAATTAAAATCAAAGAGTTTCTGTCGTTTTCACAGTACGGTTTTATCAATAATGCATCTTGAAGTAAATCATAGTTGATGCAAACTGCTGTGTAATATTGATTGTCAAATTCGACTTCGCCAATATTAAATTTTTCATTCTCAAAATAACGATTTGTTTTATTATCCGTTGGGTAGACATCGTTAAAAAGTAATCCATTATTTAAGCCTAAATTTTGTTTTCCAATTTCAGAGTCAAACCAGTTAAATAATTTTTCATCTGCCGAATTTTGGCAAAAAGCACTATCTGTAGTGAACGCAACTAATAATAAAATGATTTTTTTTAGCATAAGTAGTTTGGTAGGATGGTAATTTATTATCAAAAATAGTATTAATTTACTTACAATTTAGTTAAAATAAATTATTTAACACTTCGATTTTGTGTGTTCATCGAAATTCCACGGATTATCTTTAATAGAAAAACCCTAACTAAATAAATAGTTAGGGTTTCAATTTTGTAGTAATTTTAATTACTATAATGTTTTGTCGTATTCTCCGTCTTTTGGTTTTAATGTTCCAACTAGAATTCTAACGAAATCAATTAAAGTCCAAATTCCTAAACCACCTAAAGTTAAAATTTGAACAATACCTTGCCAAGTGTATCCAAGATAAAATCTGTGAATACCGATAATACCAACTACCCAGCAAAGGATAAGTGCTACTAACTGGCTTTTTTCTCCAGAACCAACAACTGCAGGAGAAGTTAATTCTTCTTCTTTTTGGTTCTCTACAACTGTAGTTTGGCTTGTTGTTACTTTTTGCACTGGGAAAGAAGCAAAAACAGGCGTTGATGAAAGCATAAATAATGCGATTAACGAAAATAATAATTTTAATTTCATGTTTTAAATGTTTTATATTTGCTCAAAAATATAAAAATATTCGTATGAAAAAAATTTTTTCTATTATTATTTTAACGTCATTTTTCTCTTTTTCTCAAACCAAATATGAATTTTTTGGAACGCTAAAGTTGAATGGAAAAAACAATACTTTAATTTCTTATAGAATAGTTTTTTCTGAAACTAGTGGTAAGATAAAAGGATATTCGGTAACAGATTTGAGTGGTAATTATGAAACCAAAAATGAAATTTCGGGTACTTATAATAGTAAAACTAAAGAATTAAAATTTAAAGAGGAGGATATTTTATATACAAAATCTGAATTGAAAGAAGAGGTTTTTTGTTTTGTAAACTTTTCTGGAAAATATAATTTATCTAATCTAGATGCAAAACTTGAAGGCGCATTCAAAGGTTTTTATAAAAATAAGACAAAATGTATTGATGGTACTTTAATTCTTGTTGGCTCAAAAAAGATTGAGAAAAAAATCAATAAGTACACTAATAAAGTTCAGAAATCTAAGTTATTTAGCAAAGAGGTTAAAGAAAAAGTTAAACAATCATCGATCCTTGATAGCTTAAAAGTTAATACATTAACAAAAGATCAAAATCTTAATGTATTTGTAAATTCTAATGAAATTCAAGTTGAAATTTGGGATGCAAAAATTGAAGATGGTGATAAAATAGATGTCTTTTTAAATGGTAAAAGAATTATTGATAATTACACCGTAACCAATAAAAAGAAGGTTTTTACTTTTAAATTAAATGACGAAAAAAATGTTTTTAGGATTGAAGCTATTAATGAAGGAGAACGAAAACTCAATACTGCAATGATGCAATTGATTGATAAAGATAGAACTTTCGAGCTTACTACAAACCTCAAAAAAGGAGAGAAGACTTCTATAACAGTTGTAAAAAAGTAAATACTAAAAATCAAAAAGCCCAACTTAAATTCTCAAGTTGGGCTTTTCTACTATATAAAAATCTTATTATTCCGCTTTTGGAGTAATTTTATTTTCTTCTCTTGGAGGTCTTGGTAAAAGTGCTTTTCTAGAAACTTTTTCTTTTCTAGTTTTAGGATCAACTCCTAAATATTTCACCATAAATACGTCACCCATGTTTACAACATCCGCAACATTTTCTGTTCTTTCCCAAGCCAATTCTGATACGTGTAATAAAACTTCGTTTCCTGGAGCTGAAGTATATTCTACAACCGCACCAAAATCTAACATTTTAATTACTTTCACTTCATAAGCTTCACCCATTACTGGTTTGAAAATGATTGAGTCAATTTTAGCTAAAACTGCTGCAATTCCGTCTGGATCAGTTCCAAGGATTTCAACAACTCCTTGTTCGTCAACTTCGTTGATTACAATTGTAGTTCCAGTAGCTTTTTGTAATTCTTGAATCACTTTTCCACCAGGTCCGATTAACGCACCAATGAAAGCACCAGGAATAGTTCTCATAATGATTTTTGGAGCATGAACTTTTACATCTGCATTTGGTTGCGCTAATGTTTCAGTTAATTTTCCTAAGATGTGTAAACGTCCATCACGAGCTTGAGCTAATGCTTGCTCCATGATTTCATATTTCAATCCGTCAATTTTGATGTCCATTTGACAAGCTGTAATTCCTTCAGAAGTTCCAGTTACCTTGAAATCCATATCTCCTAAATGATCTTCATCACCTAAAATATCAGATAAAACTGCAAAACGTTCTCCGTCTGTAATCAATCCCATAGCAATTCCAGAAACTGGACGAATCATTTGAACTCCAGCATCCATTAAAGCTAATGTTCCAGCACAAACAGTTGCCATAGAAGACGAACCGTTAGATTCTAATACTTCAGAAACAATTCTGATTGTATAAGGATTTTCAGCAGGAATCATGTTTTTTAACGCACGTTGTGCTAAGTTTCCATGACCAACTTCTCTTCTGGAAGTTCCTCTTAACGGACGAGCTTCTCCTGTTGAAAATGGTGGGAAGTTATAATGTAAATAGAATTTTTCTTCTCCTTGTTCTGATGGCGAATCAATTTGGTTCGCTTCTCTAGATGTTCCTAAAGTTGCTGTTGCCAATGCTTGAGTTTCTCCACGTGTAAACAATGCCGAACCGTGAACTGATGGTAAATAATCTACTTCACACCAAATTGGGCGAATTTCTGTAGTTTTTCTTCCGTCAAGACGCGTTCCTAAATCTAAAGTTACGTTACGAACTGCTTCTTTATTGGTTTTGTAGAAATATTTAGAAACTAAATCTCCATTTTCTGCCAACTCTTCTTCAGTAAATAATGCTTTTACTTCTTCTTTTACAGCATCAAATGCAGCTGAACGTTCGTGTTTAGCCGAACCTTTACTTGCAATTGCGTAAATTTTATCATAAGCCGCTTCTCTTACTTTAGCGTAAATAGCGTCATCAGATTTTTCTTTTTCGTACGTACGAACTTCTTTTTTTCCAAATGCTGCTGCCAATCTTTCTTGTGCATCAATTTGTACTTTAATATGTTCGTGAGCAAATTTAATGGCTTCTACCATTTCTTTTTCTGAAATTTCTTTCATTTCTCCTTCTACCATTGCGATAGAATCTCTTGAAGCTCCAATCATCATATCAATATCTGATAATTCTAATTGAGCACGACTTGGATTGATAACGAATTTACCGTCAATTCTTCCAACTCTAGCTTCAGAAATTAAAGTTTCAAAAGGAATGTCAGACAATGCAAGTGCTGCCGAAGCTGCTAAACCTGCTAATGCATCTGGCATAACTTCATCATCATGAGACATTAACTGAATCATAACTTGAACTTCTGCATGGTAATCTGATGGGAAAAGCGGACGTAAAACACGGTCAACTAATCTCATTGTCAACACTTCGCTATCACTTGGACGTGCTTCTCTTTTAAAGAAACCACCAGGAAAACGACCTGCTGCAGCAAATTTTTCACGATAATCTACCGTTAACGGTAAAAAGTCGATACCTGGACTTGCTTTTCTTGCGGAAACAACTGTACCTAAAATTACAGTTTTTCCAATTCTTACTACTACAGAACCATCAGCTTGTTTTGCTAAACGTCCTGTCTCGATTGTGATGCTTCTGCCATCACCTAAATCGATGCTTTCTACAAATAATTGTGGAATCATAAATTAATTCTCTAAGTTAAACATGGGTTCTAGTTGTGTTGTTGTTTGTGTAGTTGTTGCCTAAAACCCAATGAAAAACTAAACTTTTTTCTATAAACGATGCAAAAAAAAAGAGGCGCGTGAGCACCTCTTTTTATGTATTATTTTCTAATACCTAATTCTTTAATTAACTCACGATATTTTACAACATCTTTCTTTTTCAAGTAGTCAAGAAGAGATCTTCTTTTACCTACTAAAAGAACTAATGAACGCTCAGTATTATAATCGTGACGATTTTTTTTCAAGTGCTCTGTTAAGTGAGAGATTCTAAATGTGAAAAGTGCTACTTGACCTTCTACAGAACCTGTGTTTTCAGCTTTTCCTCCGTGTTTAGCGAAGATTTCAGCTTTTGTTTCTTTACTTAAATACATTCCAATATTATTTTAAATGATTATTATGTATGAAAAAGGATTTTCCTAATTCGTGTGCAAAGGTAAAAATAATTACGAATTATGAATTATAAATTGTGAATTATTTTAGATTTAATTTGAATTAAACCGCAACAACTCCTTTAATATGGGGATGAGGATCATAACCTTCTAATGTAAAATCTTCAAAAGTAAAATCGAAAATGTTTTTCACAGTCGGATTTAATATCATTTTTGGAAGTGGTCTTGGTTCGCGTGACAATTGCAATTCTACTTGCTCAAAATGATTGTTGTAAATGTGTGCGTCGCCAAAAGTGTGAATGAATTCGCCAACTTGTAAATCACAAACTTGTGCAATCATCATGGTGAATAGAGCGTAAGAGGCAATATTGAATGGAACGCCAAGAAAAATATCAGCACTTCGTTGGTATAATTGACATGATAATTTTCCTTCTGAAACATAAAACTGAAAGAATGCATGGCATGGAGGCAAAGCTACTTTTCCGTTTTCGATATTTTCTGCAAATGATTTGGTTGTGTCTGGTAAAACCGATGGATTCCAAGCAGAAACTAACATGCGTCTGCTGTTTGGATTGGTTTTTAAAGTATCGATTAATTCTGTTATTTGGTCGATTTCTTCGCTGTTCCAATTGCGCCATTGGTGACCATAAACCGGACCTAAATCGCCGTTTTCGTTTGCCCATTCGTCCCAAATTCTAACGCCATTTTCTTTTAAGTAACCAATATTAGTATCGCCTTTTAAGAACCAAAGCAATTCGTAAACAATAGATTTTAAATGTAACTTTTTTGTTGTAACCATTGGAAAACCTTCTGCCAAATCAAAACGCATTTGGTAGCCAAAAACACTTTTGGTTCCCGTGCCAGTTCTGTCGCCTTTTTGAGTTCCGTTTTCTAAAACGTGCTTTACTAGGTCGTGGTATTGTTTCACTTTAAAAAGGTTTAAAAGATTATGGTTGAAAAGTTTCGGGGTTCNNAACCCGAAACTCGGAACATTCACACTGTTTACGATTCGCGTTTAGAAATTTCGTCTCTAATTCGGGCTGCTTTCTCATAGTCTTCATCCTGAACTGCTATTTCTAGAAATTCATGAAGTTCTGATAAACTGAATTTGTTGTATCCGTCATTTGATTTTTCATCGTCAGATTCCATGCCGAAGGTTTCTGGAGTTGAAAGTACACCTTCATCTTCATTATTTTCGGTTTCTGATGGATTGGCGTTTAAATAAATTCCGGCTTTGTCTAGAATGTTTTTATAGGTAAAAATTGGAGCAGAAAAACGCAATGCCAAAGCAATAGCATCGGAAGTTCGAGCATCGATTATTTCTTCAATTTTATCTCTTTCGCAAATGATACTTGAGTAGAAAACGCCGTCAACTAATTTGTGAATGATAACTTGTTTTACAACGATGTCAAATCTATCGGCAAAACTTTTAAATAAATCGTGAGTTAATGGACGTGGCGGTTTTATTTCTTTTTCTAAAGCGATTGCAATAGATTGTGCTTCGAATGCTCCAATTACGATTGGTAGTTTTCGTTCGCCATCAACTTCGTTCAAAATTAATGCATAAGCACCATTTTGTGTTTGACTGTATGATATTCCTTTTATTGTTAGTTTTACTAAACTCATATTATTTTGTTTTGCCACAAAGGCGCAAAG
>NZ_DQDX01000051.1:36724-40324 GCF_003525665.1 Flavobacterium sp. | reverse complement strand
TTTTGCCACAAAGGCGCAAAGTCACTAAGTTTCTTGTTTTTGTGAAAGTGTATTGAAAACTGATTTCTATTCAATACAGATTACAATTTAGCCCTGATAGTAGTGGAAATCCTTGTCTCGTTTTTTTAACGAGACAAGATTGCAACGGATAGCAGGAATTGCGACTGCAAAGTAACAAAAAAGTTTCGCTTCTAAAAATTGATTTATAAAAAAAGCTACCTAAAATTACTTTAGATAGCTTTTCAAATTTGAGTTTGTTCTATTTTTAGCTATTGCTAGCTTTAAATTCTTTCAATTTAGCTGTTAAACGTGGTACGATATCGAAAGCGTCACCTACAATTCCGTAATCGGCAACCTTGAAAAATGGTGCTTCTGCATCGGCATTTATAACCACTTTTACTTTAGAAGAGTTGATTCCGGCAATGTGTTGGATTGCTCCAGAAATTCCTACGGCGATGTATAAATTGGTCGCCACTGGTTTTCCTGTTTGACCAACGTGTTCGCTGTGAGGACGCCATCCTAGATCTGAAACTGGTTTAGAACACGCAGTTGCAGCTCCAAGAACTGTTGCTAATTCTTCTAGCATTCCCCAATTTTCTGGACCTTTTAATCCGCGACCACCAGAAACCACTACGTCTGCATCTGCAATAGTAACTTTTCCTGTTGATTTTTCTACAGATTCTACTTTTACGTTAAAATCGGCATCGTTTAATGTTGGAGCGAAATCTTCTTGAGATAATGACGAAGCACTTTCTACTAATCCGAAAGAGTTTTTACCAATTGCTACTATTTTTACATCTGTTGAAATTTCTGTGATATTGAAAGCTTTGTTAGAAAAAGCAGTTCTTTTTACTTGAAATGGTGAAGTTGAAAGTGGTAATTCAACAACATTTGATGCAAATCCAGCTTCTAAACCTACGGCAACAAGTGGCGCAAGATATAAACTGTCTGTTGTTGAAGAAAGTACAATTACTTTTGAGCCTTCTTTTTGAGCAGCTTGTTTTACAACATCGGCGTAAGCTTTGGCATTGAAATTGGCTAATTTATCATTAGTTACTTTCAAAACTTTATCTACACCATAGTTAGATAATTCACTAACATCTCCTGCGTTAACAGTTACTGCTGTTACAGTTGTGCCTAATGATTCGGCTACTTTTTTTGCATACGATGCTAATTCAAAAGCTACTTTTTTGAATTTTCCATCGGCTGATTCTGCGTATATTAATAATGACATTTTTTTTAGTTTAAGAGTTTAAAAAAAGTTTAAAAGTTTAAGAGTTTAGTTCTGCGACTGAACACTGTAAACTGAATACTGATTATTAGATTACTTTCGCTTCGTTGTGTAATGCGCTAACTAATCCGTCTAAATCGTCTGCAGAAAATAATTTTACTGCCGATTTTGCTGCTGGTTTTTCAAATTTTACCGCTTTAGTTTCTACAGAAGCTGCAACTGGCTCAAGAACCGTTAATGCTTTTGTTCTAGCCGTCATAATTCCTCTCATGTTTGGAATACGAAGGTCTTTTTCTTCAACCAAACCTTTTTGTCCACCAATTACTAATGGAAGTGAAGCTGAAATAATTTCTTTTCCACCATCGATTTCTCTTGATGCTTTTGCAGAAGTTCCATCAACGGTTAGTTCTGTACAAGAATTTACAAAATTGTAGTTTAATAAACTTGCTAGCATTCCTGGAACCATTCCGCCATTGTAATCTAATGATTCTTTTCCGCAAATTACTAAATCATAACTTCCAGATTTTACAACTTCTGCCAATTGTTTTGCAACATAAAAACCATCAGTTGCTGCAGCGTTTACACGAATTGCTTCGTTGGCTCCAATTGCTAATGCTTTTCTTAGAGTTGGTTCAGTATCGGCACCACCAACATTTACAACTGTTACCGTTGCACCTTGTTGTTCTTGAAACCAAATGGCTCTTGTTAATCCGAATTCGTCATTAGGATTGATAACATATTGAACGCCATTGGTATCAAATTCTGAATCGCCATTGACGAAGTTAATTTTGGAAGTAGTATCAGGCACGTGGCTGATGCAAACTAATATTTTCATTTTATATAAATTAAAAGATTTTTCAGATTGTAAAAGTATAAAATATATTTCAAATAATTGTATGCGTGCATAGTATTTTTTTTTAAAATTTCAGTATTATATCGATTTCGTTGGTGTTGATTTGTCAAATTGGTATATTTTGAGATAATTGGAGCTTATTTGTTCGTTTTTTCCTATTTTTAAAAAATAAATTTAAAGTATGAAATGTATTCTTGTTGATGATGAAATTCTAAACCTTAAAAATTTAGAAATTATTTTGACTGAAAATTTTCCAGAAATATCCGTTTTGGGCATGTTTCAGAATGTGGCTGATGCTAAATTATTTATTGAAAAAAATCCAATTGATTTACTGTTTTTAGATATTTCTATGCCTATTGAAGACGGATTTGATTTGTTAAGTTGTTTTCCCAAGCGAAGTTTTCAAACTATTTTTGTTACAGCTCACGAAGAATATGCTATCAAAGCGTTGCGTGTTGGTGCCATTGATTACATCTTGAAACCTATTTTATTGTCTGAATTGAAAACGGCTATAGAAAGCGTAAAAGTTGTTTTAAAAATGGATAAAAGTACCCAAGATAATACTATTACATTAAATTATGAAGGAGGAAAATCGATAGTTACTATTACCGATATTCAATATTTGAAAGGTTTTGATAACCTCACAATGGTTTATATGACCAGAAATAGAAAGGTTATGGTTTCTAAAACACTAAAGCATTTTGAAGAAACATTGCAACAAGATTTTTTTAGAATTCATAAATCATTTTTAGTCAACTTAAAATTTGCTTCTAAAATTTTGTCGCGTGAAGCCTTGTTTTTAGAGTTAAATGATGGAACACAATTGCCAATTTCAAGAAGAAATTACAAACCTTTGAATGATGTTTTAAAAAGAAATTAATAAATGAATAAGGCAATACTGTTATTTTGTTTACTAATTTATTCGGTATTGAATGCTCAAATTCAGTACAAATTCAGCCATTTTACAACTGATGATGGTTTGCCAACCAATTCGATATACGCGATTACAGAAGATAAAAATGGTAACTTAGTTTTAGGAACTGACAACGGATTGACTTTCTTTAATGGAAACGATTTTAAAACCTTGAATGTAAAAGATGGCTTGATAAATCCGTACGTAGTTGCTGTTTTTACAGATCAAAAAGGTGTTGTTTGGTTTATAAATTACAATGGCAAACTTCAAAAATTTGAAAACAATAGAGTTAGTTCCACCTCAATATTTACTAATCAAACCAATGCTTTTTTAAATACCAAAGAGCAGCTGTATTTGTACACAATGCAAAACAGATATTCTAATAAAACCTATTACTACAATTGCATTAATAAATATAATTGGAATCTTGAAAAGCCTCAAGAAAATATTTTTGAATCTTCGAGAATTGCACCACCAATTTTGGCTCAGGATGATGAAGAAATAAAATTGGAAGCTAATTTTCTTATTTATAAAAATAAAAAAGTTGCTGTCCCAAAAGATGTTTCTTTCGTTCATAAAGTGATTTTTAGAAAAAATGATGTC
>NZ_DQDX01000051.1:31073-36610 GCF_003525665.1 Flavobacterium sp. | reverse complement strand
GTCTGCTTGTTAGATGAAAATTATTTATTTATTTTGGATTTTAAGGGTGAAATTGTGCAAAAAATTAAACTTCCAAATTCACTTTCGCAGAATGTAATCTACAAATATGATTTTGTTGTTGATAAGCAAAATAATTGTTGGTTAAACCTTCAAAACAAAGGACTTTTTATTTTAAAAAATAACAAATGGAATGCGATAAACGAGAATTTAGGATTGAATACTACTGACAATATTAATTTTTTATTTTGTGATACCAAAGGTAAAATGTGGATTGCAACCAATGAAAAAGGACTTTTTTGCATTGCGAATACTGCCATTTCGTATTATCAATTTCCAAACGAGAATAATTTTTTTAACGGATTTGCCCTTGCTGCAGATGCTAAATCGTTGTTTGTATCTTCTAAATTCTGTTTGTATAGTTATAAAAATAAGGATTTAGATTTTTTGAAAAAATCAAATTCTGAAATTAAAATTGATTCGTATGATTCGGTTCCCGTTTTTTATCTTTCGAGACAGCAAAATACGCAATGGGATTCGAGTTTGGAAATGTTGTTAGTTCAAGGTCGGCAATTATTGAAATATGATTTAGGTACTAGTTTTTCTTTAAATGGTACAAATTCAATTTCAATAAATAAAAATCAAAAGCAGTTAAAATCCAATATAAAAGAGAAGATTAAAAATGTAGTTTTTTATAAAAATGATTATTATTTCAATAATTCAGAAAACATAACGATAAGAACTTTTGATGAGAATAGGTTTGTACTACAACGCGATTTAAGACTCAACATCAAGGGTTACATTCAAGATTTTGCTTTTATAAAAGACACAATGTGGATTGCTACAGAAGGCAAGGTTTATAAAACATTTCGTGAAAAAGTTGTTGATAGTATTTCAATGATAAATGGTATAAAAGCTGAAAATGTAAACAAGATAAAAGTAATTAATGATGTTGTTTTTTTGTGTTCCAATTCGGGTTTGTTTATACTAAAAAACAAAGAAAATAGGGTTTTAAATAAGTACAATTTTTTACCCAATAATGAAGTTTATAATGTAGCACTTTTTGGAGACGAATTGCTGGTTGCAACCAAAGATGGATTGGCTAAAATTGCAATTAGTTTAATTTTTTCATCTTCAGTGACACCAAAGTTAGAATTGTTTTACAAAGGTAAAATCACAACAAAAATAATTTCGAGTTCTAAACAAGAATTGATTAAAATTGAATTGCGAATTCAAAACTTCAACGCTGTAAAAAATCAAATAATTCAGTTTAAAATTGACGATTTAAATTGGGTTACAACGCAAAATAAATTTCTTAATTTTCAATCATTATCTTATGGAAATCATACACTTTCTGTTAGGGTAAAAGATGTAAACTCAAATTGGACAACTAAAACTATTTCTATTCAAAAAGAGTATCCTTTTTATTTGAAATGGTGGTTTATATTAGTTGCAAATTTACTTCTTATAGGAATCGTATTTTTCATTTATCAACATCAAATTAAAAAAATAAAAGCCAAAAAACAACTAGAAATTGAAGCCAATAATCGTGTTGCCGAACTGCGTCAAAGTGCTTTATCGGCAATGATGAATCCGCATTTTGTCTTTAATTCGCTCAATGCCATTCAGTATTTTGTAAATAGTAATCAAAAAGAAAAAAGCAGCGAACATTTAGGTAAGTTATCACGATTGGTTAGGTTGTTTTTATCACAAGCTGCAGAGCCATTTATTAGTTTAGAAGACGAAATTAACCGACTCAAATTGTATGTAGAATTAGAACAAATTCGTTTTGAAAATTTCGATTTTAAGGTAAATATTGATTCGAATATTGATCAGAAAAATGTCAAAATTCCGAACATGATTGTACAACCTTTTATCGAAAACGCTATTCTTCACGGCGTTTCACATTTAAAAGAAAAGGACGGAAAAATAGATTTAAGTTGTAATTTAAGTAACGATATTTTAACTATTGAAGTAATCGACAACGGATTTGGAATTGACTTGAATAAATTAAAAAACGACACCCATATATCTAAAGGAATTGCTATAATCAAAGAGCGAATTGAAATTCTACAGCAATCTTACCCCGAAAGAGTATTTTCAATAACTCAAGAAAGTGTTTTTAATGACACCA
Organism: Flavobacterium sp.; assembly: GCF_003525665.1. Classification (GTDB taxonomy): domain Bacteria; phylum Bacteroidota; class Bacteroidia; order Flavobacteriales; family Flavobacteriaceae; genus Flavobacterium. The sequence goes on along the minus strand of NZ_DQDX01000051.1, from coordinate 34,479 downwards.
TTCGTAAAGGACATAGAGTTAAAATTGTGATTTCAATTTAGTATTTGTACCCAGTTTTTTACCGCTTTCTAATTATAACCTACCGCTTTCTAATTGATTTTGGTAGTGGTTTTGGGTTTTTGTAATGTTGATATAAGTTTTGCGAAACACTTAACCATTAGCAACATATCAAAAATGAAATATTTAAAATTAATTATTCTGAGTATAATTGGAGCGTGCGGAACAATGCGTTCACAAACAAGCGAGCCAATTTCTGACAAGGGTTTACAATTTTCTATTCGTGCAGGTTTAGATAAACCTTTATTTAACAATAATGTGCCTTATGTTGATTACAAAATTGGGTTAAATCTTGGCGTTTCCCTAGATTATTATTGGAAATGGTTTGGTGTTGGTTTTGATTTTGACTATCTTAATAATGGAGCGAAAAATAGTTATCCACTAACTAATTTATTTAATTCTAGCGGAACACAATTAACATCATTTGCAGTTCAAGAAAATAAAATTACTAGAATGTTTTATGGTTTTGGGCCAGATTTTAGATATGTATCCAATAGTAAAAAATTTCAAACAGAACTCAATACACGTATTGGATTTTCGAGTATAAAAGGAGGAGAAGTAGAAGTTGTTGAAACAACAACTGGTAGCGATCAGTTGCTTAATTATCATGCTGGATATGATTTGAGCAGTTCTTTATCTGCTAAAGCACAATTAAGATTTACCTATTTCTTTAACAACTTTGGTGTTCATCTTGGTGTATATTATTTAAAACATTTTGATGGCACAGAATTGTATAATGCTACAAAAGGTTTTTCTACTGGATTTGCTCCATTTACTACCAATCAAGATGGAGGAATTGTCGCTGATGAAACATTCGCATTTCGAAAAGAACCTTGTGATTGCGACTTAGCCTCAATGGGAGTTTTTGCTGGAATAACTTTTAAATTTCCTAAAAAAGTAAAAGAAGAAAAAGTTTGTGCGCAATGCGTTGAATGTACTGTTTGCGGAAAAACACATGCGCTTCCAATGTGTGCTTGCCAAGTTTGTGGCTGTAAACTTAGCATAACTGCAAAAGATAAATTTACACACGAAATTTTACCCGATACTGATGTCGTTTTGGTAAATTCTTCTGCACAAACCATTAATTCGGGTAAAACAAACGGTTTTGGAGTTGTAGTTTTTGATAATGTAAAACCAGATAATTATACAATCAAAGGATTGTTAAATACCGTTTCGTTAGAAGATGGCTCAATTGCTAAATCAGAATTCGCTAGTTGTCAAGCTAATAATGGAGTTATAGCTAAGGAAATTATTTATAGCGATAGAAATTTTATTATAAAAGGCAGAGCATTTGAATGTAATTCAACAATTCCAATTGCTGGCATCAATGTAACATTAGAAAATAAAGAATTAGCAATTAAAAAATCAACAATGACTGATGCTCAAGGAAATTTTTTACTTCAATTGCCAGAAACTGGAGTTTTTGAATTGTACGGTAGAAAAGAAAGCTATTTTTCTCAAATAGAACGTGTTACAGCTAGTAACTACAACAGAGATAAAAATCTTTTTGTTCAGTTAGAAATGTGTGCTGAGAAAGTAGATTGTGGAAAAGGCTTGGGTTTAAAAAACATTCTTTTTGACTTAGACAAATATGTTATTAAAGAAAGTGCAAAACCAGAATTAAATCGACTTGTTCGTTTTATGCTAGACAATCCAACGGTTAAAGTTGAAGTTGGTTCGCACACAGATTGTAGATCTAGTCATGCATACAACAAAAAATTATCTCAAAATCGTGCTAATGCATCAGTAGATTATGTTGTTTCTCAAGGTATAGAAAGAAGTAGAATTACAGGAAAAGGTTACGGAGAAACTGTTTTGTTGAATGAATGTGCCGATGGTGTAAAATGTTTAGAAAGTCAGCATGATATCAACAGAAGAACAGAAATGAAAGTGATTTGTCCAGAATAATTGATAATTTTTAAAAAAAACGAAAAATGAAAAAAATAATAAATTCAATAGGTATTTGTGTTTTGCTATTTGCTGTTTCTTGTTCAGAAAAAGAACCATGCGAATATGAAACTAGCGCTACAAATCCGCCGTCAAGTTGTGTTGAAAATGAATTTGCGGGTTATATGGTTTTTACTCAAGGTTCAGGAAGTACTGGAACAGACGACTTTGGTCTTATATTTAATACGCAAAATACATTTAATGCACCGTTAGGTCAAAACTGGTACGATCCATCACTTGGAACTTCGCAATTAACAGCTATTCATCCTGCTATGTGGAAGAAAAGTGTAATTGGTAATGTTTTCGGAATTGCTCTTGATGACTCCAATGGAATCTATTTAAGTGCTTCAAATATTTATTTTGGATTGGGTTATGGCGCCGGTGATGGTTCAGCAGGTGTTTATGGTATTGGAGGTTCTGCCGGAATTTATTATACCAATATGTCCAATCCAAATGTAACTTCTACACTTGTTAAAACGCTTAACTCTGCTTCTGCAAATACTGTTGGAACAGCAACTATACCAAGCACAGGAAATAGCAGCTTTTTAGGAAATGTTGCTTATGATAAGATGAATAATCAGCTTTTTGCAACCAATGGTGAAGATGGCAGAATTTATAGAATAAATCCAACAAACGGAATTGTTAAAAGTATTTTTGATCCATTTGTATTAGATAATGGTGTTGCCGGAAGAGTGCTTTTTGGTGAACAAATTTGGGGAATTAGAACTTTGGTTGAAAATGGAATTACCTATGTCTATTTTGCAAGATCTGTTTCATACAACGCAAATTCTCAAGTTGGTGTAAAAGAAATTTGGTCTATCCAATTAGATTCAAATGGCGAATTTATGGCTACTGAAATAGGCGCTACAAAATTATTTGACGATTCTGCTTCCAGTTCTGTTTTGCAAATTGCAAACGTTAGAGGAACAAGACCTTTTATTATGGATATTGCTTTTTCATCTACTGGAAAACGAATGATGGTTGCCGAAAGAGGAAATCCACACAACTCTCAAACCTTTGAATATGTTAGAAATGGCGCAACATGGATAGTTGGAAATAATTTTTATTCTGGTGGAGAAGCAATACCTGGTCAAGCAGGACAAAATGCTGCTGGCGGAGTTGATTATGGAAATCGAAGAACAAGCGCAACTAGTTTAGCTTGTGATGATATTGTGTGGACTACAAGTAATTTTATGAGACCATTGAACGGAAATTCTGACGGATTATACGGAATTCAAGGTATTAGTGCTGCTGGAAATAGCGCCACAGTTCTTAATAATAATACTACTGATTTATACATTGATTATAATAATGATACGTCAACATCTGATAAAGGAGGAATTGGTGATGTAGAAATTTTCGATTCTAAATGTCCTTGTAATAATTAAATATCTTATAAATA
>NZ_DQDX01000051.1:30097-30979 GCF_003525665.1 Flavobacterium sp. | reverse complement strand
ATTAAATATCTTATAAATATTAAAATGCTAAAAATAGGTACTATCATATATTAATTGAAAGAATAAAAATGACTTATTGAATTTAAGTAAAGTTTGTTTGAGTTTTCTAAAATGCTGTTAATTTGTTTTAAAGCGATGATTTTCTCGTCGCTTTAAAACTCAATTTTGAATTGTTTTAACTTGTAATTTCCAAACAAATGCATTGCCTTTTACCGCTTTCTAATTAAAACCTACCGTTGCCTAATTGATTTTGGTGGTGGTTTTTGTTTGGTGTAGTTTTATTTAAAATTAATACTTTAAACTATGAAAACAACAAAAATATTTTTGAAAATGCTATTTACAATAATAGTAATGACACAAACCACTCAAGCACAACAAACAGCAAAAAATTTGTTTTATCTACCAATGCCTTCTCGACCCTTATGTCCTATTTGTGATGGAGGAAACGCTAAATCTAAAGCTATTTGCCATCATAACCTTAACAAAGTAGAAGATATTGGAGTAGGTACTTCTTGGGATATTGGTAGAAAATCTCGCAATTGTGGTGCTTTTGGCTTATGCAGATGTAGCTCAATAACATTTGAATATTCTCAAAGAGTTAAATCGAATAAAAATTCATTTAATTCTACAATTTCTTTAACCACCGAAAAGAGAGTGCTTTTTAGTGTTGATAAAGAAAATATGCTCATTATTAGCAACTATTTTAAAGGCGAACAATTAATTCTTGATGAAGATTTTGTAATAGATGACAAAGAAGTGTTAAGTAAACTTCATTTAGAATCTTACACTTTAAAAAAGGGGCTTTATAAGTTTAAATTCAATATCAAATCTTCAAAATTTGAAGTGATCATTTAATTTTTTTTAAATTAAATAATCAAATAA
>NZ_DQDX01000051.1:28865-30041 GCF_003525665.1 Flavobacterium sp. | reverse complement strand
AGATTAACAATCATGAAAAAAACAATCCTCTTATTTATTTTATTCTTTGGAGTAACAAATATGCAAGCTCAGAAAAAAAAGAGTAAAACAGTCAAAAAAACAAATACCCAAAAAACAATAAGTGTCTCTCAAGCAAGCCCTTTTGCAACCCTTTCTACTGGGAATGTTAATGATAATGGCACCATAAATACCGTTTGTGTTAGTCCCGATGGAAAGCAAATATTATCATCGGGTAATGATGGCGAAGTAAGAGTGTGGGATATTGCCACCCGAACTCAAACTAAAAATTTTCCTGGAACTAAAAACAGTGCTGGAGCAGTATGGCCTACCTCTGGAGTTGCTTACAGTCCTGATGGTAAAACTTTTATATCTGGTCAAAAAAATTCGACACCTAAACTTTGGGAGGTTGCTACTAGCAAACAAATAAAAATATTTCACAAAGCAGGTGTTGCCTATTCTTTTGAATTTAGCTCAGATGGTAATCTAATAGCACTTGGTCATTACGGATCATTATCTATTTCTGAAACCAATTCAAGTAATGTATTAGTAATACCAATCTCAAGAATAGGTAATATAATTTCTATTGCTTTTAGTCCTGATAATCAATCTCTTATTTCTGTTTCAGAGAATCAGGATATTTCTCTTTGGGATGCGAATAGCGGAGTTAAAATACGCAATTTTGACATTCATAATTATCAAAAAGATGTAGAATATGCAAACGATGTGGCATTCACTCCTGATGGTAAAACAATAATTACAGGAGGTTTTAATAAAGATCCCTATCAAGGAATTATCAAAATATGGAATACAAACAATGGCTCGCTTATACAAACAATTATTGATGGGCAAAGTATAGAATGCCTAGCCATAAGCCATGATGGTCTAAAACTGGCAACAGGAAATTTTGATCATTCTGTCAAAATATGGGAAATCGCTACAGGAAATCTCTTAAAAGAGTTTGTAGGTCATAAAAGTTATGTTAAATCTGTTGTTTTTAGCCCAGATGATCAAACATTAGTTTCTAGTGGCGGTCAAGGTATAATTAATCTTTGGAAAGCCAATTAATTCTTTTACAGTAAATGAAAGTCAAAATAAAATTTGTTAGTTTGTTTTTAAAAGCGATGTTTTTTTACATCGCTTTTGCAATTTATTAAAATCAATTACATCGTTTTCGTT
>NZ_DQDX01000051.1:7310-28700 GCF_003525665.1 Flavobacterium sp. | reverse complement strand
AAATTTTTACTTTTGCTATCCAAAATCGATTTAAAGAAAATTTCTATATGAGAACGATACAATTTAGAGAAGCTATCTGCGAGGCAATGAGTGAAGAAATGCGTCGCGATGAAGCAGTATATTTAATGGGTGAAGAAGTTGCCGAATACAATGGTGCTTACAAAGCGTCGAAAGGTATGCTTGACGAATTCGGACCAAAAAGAGTTATTGATACTCCAATTGCTGAATTAGGTTTTGCAGGTATTGCAGTTGGTTCTGCTATGAATGGTTGTCGTCCAATTGTAGAATACATGACTTTTAACTTTTCATTAGTTGGTATTGACCAAATTATAAATAATGCTGCCAAAATGCGTCAAATGTCTGCTGGACAATTTCCAATGCCAATGGTTTTTCGTGGACCAACAGCTTCTGCAGGACAATTAGGAGCAACTCACTCACAAGCTTTTGAAAACTGGTTTGCAAATACACCAGGTCTAAAAGTAGTAGTTCCATCTACAGTTTATGATGCTAAAGGTTTGTTGAAAGCAGCTATTCGTGATAATGACCCAGTTATTTTCATGGAAAGCGAGCAAATGTATGGTGATAAAGGTGAAGTTCCAGATGGTGAATATATCATTCCGCTTGGAGTTGCCGATGTAAAAAGAGAAGGAACAGATGTAACAATAGTTTCTTTTGGAAAAATTATCAAAGAAGCATTTGCAGCAGCAGATGAATTGGCTAAAGAAGGAATTTCTTGTGAAATTATCGACTTAAGAACCGTTCGTCCAATGGATTATGATACTATTATCACTTCGGTTAAAAAAACAAATCGTTTAGTAGTTCTTGAAGAAGCTTGGCCATTTGCAAGTGTAGCTTCAGAAATTGCTTATATGGTTCAGGATAAGGCTTTTGACTTTCTTGATGCACCAGTTCAAAGAATCACAACTGCCGATACGCCAGCACCTTACTCACCAACTTTATTAAAAGAATGGTTGCCTAATGCAAACGATGTTGTTAAAGCTGTGAAAAAAGTAATGTACAAATAAGATAAACTATTATATTTGAAGCTTCATCAGAGAAAATTTGATGAAGCTTTTTTTTTCTAAAATTTCAATGTTGTAAGCACATGTTTAAAAAATTGTTTTTCCCGATTTTAGTATTCGCCTTATTTTCAAGTGCTGTTTTTTCGCAAACAAAAATCAGTGGGATTGTTGTTGATAAAAAAAACCAACCCATTTCTTTTGCAAGTATTGCCTTTAAAAATTCTAGCGAAGGAGTTATTAGTAATGAAGACGGACGTTTTTATCTTGAATCTAATAAATCCTATGAAGCATTTTTTGTTGCATTCGACGGTTATAGTTCAAGAGAAGTTGAAATTACAAAATCGGTAATGTACGATTTAAAGATTGTTTTAAATGCTGAAGAAGTGCTGCAAGAAGTAAAAATCTTCAGAGGAAAAACTTCTAAAAAGAATAATCCAGCCATTGATATTCTGCGAAAAATTTGGGAACGTAAAAGAAAAAACGGACTCAAAATGTTCAATCAATATCAGTATGAAAAATACGAAAAAGTAGAATTCGATTTAAATACCATAGATAGCGCTTTCATGAAAAGCAAGATTTTTAAAGGTATGGAATTCGTTTTCGATCAAGTTGATACTTCTAAAGTTACAGGAAAAACCTATTTGCCAATGTTTATAAACGAAGCATTATCTGATGTTTATGGTGATAATAAAAAAGGTAAGGTAAAAGAAATTTTAAAGGCCAATAAAAACTCTGGATTAACAAATGGTGACGGTGTAAATACCTTCATAAAAGATTTATATAACGACTATAATATTTACAATAATTACTTGAATTTCTTCGATAAAAGTTTTACAAGTCCGCTTTCAACAACAGGAATTGATGTTTATAATTATGTGCTTTCAGACAGTACTTTTATAGATAATAAATGGTGTTACAATATTGCTTTTTATCCAAGACGTAAAAATGAGCTTACATTCAAAGGTGATTTTTGGGTAAACGATACCACGTTTGCCATTAAAAACATCAATATGGCAGTTACAAAAAGTGCCAACATCAACTGGGTAAAAGAAATTTATATCGAACAAGAATTTGAAGTATTGAATGATTCGGTGTTTTTATTAACGCGCGATCACATGATGTCTGATTTTGCTTTAAACAAAAAAGAATCTTCTAAAGGTGTTTATGGTAAACGAACAACCTTAATTAGAAACCACAAATTCAACGAAGAAAAACCCGATAAATTCTACAAACAAGAAGTAAATTTCATTGATAATGCCGTCTATGCAAGGTCAAATGAATATTGGAACGAAAACCGATTTGAAAAACTCAATAAAGACGAACAAGGAATTTACAAAATGCTCGATACCTTGAAAACGGTCAAGAAATTCAAGCAAATGTACAATCTCGTTTCCATCTTAGGAAGCGGTTATATTGAGATTGGAAATTTCGATTACGGTCCAATTTTCTCAACCGTAGGTTTCAATGAGGTAGAAGGAATCCGACTTCGAGTTGGAGGAAGAACCTATTTTGGTCCAAACGATTTATGGAGATTGCAAGGTTATACGGCTTACGGTTTCGATGACAATAAATTCAAATACGGTATCTCAGGAAAATGGATGGTCGATAAGAAAAACCGAGTAATAATCTCAGGAGGAAATCGACGAGATATTGAGCAAATTGGCGCTAGTTTAACCACTACAAATGATGTTCTTGGTAGAAGTTTTGCATCTTCCGCTTTGTTTACTTCTGGAAATAATGGTAAACTAACCAACATTAATTTGACAACAGCAGCTATAGAATTTGAACCAGTAAAAAACTTAACTTTTCAAACTGGATTTTCATATAGAACGCTAGAATCTGCTTCAAATACGTTCAGTTTAGATTATTTTACAGATAACACATTTACAACAACAGCAAGTGAAGTAAAACAATCAGAAGTTAATCTTCAAGTAGAATATACGCCAGGAAGAAAAACCATAGGTTACGGAGTAGAAAGACGCGAAGTTGATAGTCCATACAGTCGCTTTTTTATCAACTACAGCCAAGGTTTTAAAGGGTTAATTGATAGTGATTTCGATTACCAAAAAGTACAATTATATTACAGACAACCTATCACAATTGGACCATTAGGAAGAACCAATTTAACCATGGAATTAGGTAAAACATTCGGGAAAATTCCACTCGGATTAATGAGTGTTGTACCAGGAAATCAGACCTATTTCATCATCGGAAACACCTTCAGCAACCTAAATTTCTACGAATTCGTAACCGACGAATACGCTACTTTTCAATGGGAACACAATTTTCAAGGACGATTATTATCAAGAATTCCGTTCATGAGAAAATTAAATTGGAGAGAAATTGTAGGACTTCGAGGTGTTTACGGAACCATTTCTGACGAAAACAGACAATTAAATGCATCAGGATTAAACTATCTCGCACCAGAAAAACCCTACTGGGAATACAGCGCAGGTATCGGAAATATTTTCAAAGTTTTTCGCCTAGATTTTGGTTGGAGAGCCAATTATAGAGACGTTCCAGACGCAAGTAATTTCACAGTTAAAGGCTCGTTTGGGTTTTATTTCTAGGGAGTTGTGAAAAAAAGAGAACTAATATTAGGATTTTTTTTAGGTTGTTTGTACTTATTATTAATGTATAATAGAGTTTTTCTTAAAAATCAAAGTTCATCGATAGGAATCTTTTTCTTGAACACAATGCCAAATTTTTTTGCAGGATTTTTTTTCACACTTTTATTATCTCAAATAAATTTTAAGAAAAGTACGAATACATCGTTTATTTCTTCAATGATTATTGGATTATGGTTAACTCTTGAAGAATTTTACCCTATTTTTTCTCATAATATCTATTTTGATTATAATGACATTTTGATGAGTTGGATTGGAGTTTTCTTAGGAATGTTTATTGAATATAAATTAGGAAATAAACTATGCAGCAAGCGATAAACCATTTAGTTTCAAAAGACGAAACACTAAAATTCATTCTCGATAATTTTGGAAATCCCATCATTCAAAAACGCGAAGAAGGATTTGCTTCCATGTGTCATATCATTCTCGAACAGCAAGTTTCAATAGCATCGGCAAAAGCCTGTTACATAAAAATCGAAAATCTTTTAGTGAAAATAACACCAGTTACAGTTTTAAATACAACCGATGAAGAACTCAGGTCGTGCGGTGTTTCAAGACAAAAAACTATTTATTTAAAAGATTTAGCACAAAAAGTGATAGCTAAAGAAATAGACTTTAAAAGTTTCGCCACCAAATCCGAAGAACAAATCCGTGCCGAATTAATCACAATAAAAGGAGTAGGAAATTGGAGTATAGAAGTTTATTTAATGTTTTGTTTGCAATCGCCAGATATAATTCCGCTTGGCGATATCGCAATCAAAAACACATTAAAAGAATTGTATAAATGCCAAACTAATGAAGAAATGCAAGTGCTATCCGATAGTTGGAAACCATTTAGAACATTTGCATCCTTCACTATTTGGCATTATTATTTAAAGAAAAGAAATAAAATCTAAATTATTTTCTCAAAAATTTAGCATCCAAACTGTACTTTCCTGCGCCAGTAAAAAACAAACCTAAGTAAATTACAAAATAAGTAAAAGCAGTATTAAACTCAACACCATGTTCACCTTTGCTTACCATAGAACCAGGAAAAATTACAAGAAAAATATACGCCATACAAAACAATAGAAAAAACGAACTCACTCTTGTAAACAATCCTACAATTAAAAGTACGCTACAAAAAAATTCTGCAAAAACTGTTAAAGCCAAAGGTACAGCTCCTTTCATTCCAAGAAAACTTACTTCTTTTGCCCAGAAATCTGAATTGGCCATTTCATTAAAATGAATCAATTTTTCATAGCCGATAAAAGCCATTAAAGCGCCAATTACAACTCTAATTAATAACAACCCAAGATCCATATTAATAGGTTGTCCCGAAAATAATTTTAGTTTATTCATACAGTTTTTAGTTTTTTAAAGTCCAAAAAATCAGACTTAATTGGTTAGTATTAATACAAATATAGTTTTTTTTGGTAATTGTAAAATCTAGATTATCCTCAAAAATAAAAAACTGTCAAAAACTGCTATAATTTTCTTGATTTTTTATTGTAAAACCTTACTATTTACGTACTTTTGCACTCGAAAAAATAAAGAATAAAATGACTGCAGATAAATTAAAAACGTTCGATGTTTTAATCGAAATTCCTAGAGGAAGTAGAAATAAATATGAATACGATTTTGCTATAAAAAGAATGCGTTTTGATAGAATGTTATTTTCATCAATGATGTATCCAGCAGATTACGGATTTATTCCTCAAACATTAGCATTAGATGGCGATCCATTAGATGTTTTAGTTTTAATTAATGAACCAACTTTTCCTGGTTGTGTAATTGAAGTAAAACCAATTGGAGTTTTCCACATGGCAGACGACAAAGGTCCAGATGAAAAAATAATTTGCGTTCCAGTTTCAGATCCAATTTGGAATTCATTAGAAAATTTATCAGACATTAACCAACACTTATTAAAAGAAATCGAACATTTCTTCCAAGTATATAAAGACTTAGAAAATAAGAAAGTAGACGTTGGAGGTTGGGGTGATGTTACAGAAGCCTACAGAATCATAAAGGAATGTATAGATCGCTTTGAAGCAATTCCAGATAGACCAAAAGGTTTATTCAGTATAAAAAGTTAATAACATTATTAAAAAAGACAATCTTGATAAATTAAGATTGTCTTTTTTTTTATATGTTTGTTTTATTAACAAATATTAACAACCTATCTAATCAGTTTATTATGAATGAATTTATGATTTATGTGCCAATAATTATGGCAGTAATCGGTCTGCTTTTTATGGCGGCCAAAAGAGCTTGGGTTTTAAAACAAGATGCCGGTGATGGAAAAATGAAAGAGATTTCAGATTACATCTACGAAGGTGCTTTGGCATTCCTAAAAGCCGAATACAGATTATTAGCAATATTTGTAGTTTTAGCAAGTATTGTATTAGCTGGAATTTCATTTGTAGTTCCAACTACTCACATATTAATAGTAGTAGCTTTCGTTTTCGGAGCATTTTTTTCGGCATTAGCTGGAAACATGGGAATGAAAATCGCTACAAAAACAAATGTTAGAACAACGCAAGCTGCGCGAACAAGTTTGCCTCAAGCATTAAAAGTTTCTTTTGGTGGTGGAACCGTAATGGGATTAGGAGTTGCAGGACTTGCAGTTCTTGGTTTAACAGGTTTCTTCATCATTCTATTCCAATTTTTCATGAAAGGTGTTTGGACTTCAACAGAAGACATGACTATCGTTCTTGAAACTTTAGCTGGTTTCTCTCTTGGAGCAGAATCTATTGCTCTTTTCGCAAGAGTTGGTGGTGGAATTTACACAAAAGCTGCCGATGTTGGTGCCGATTTAGTTGGTAAAGTTGAAGCTGGAATTCCAGAAGATGATCCAAGAAATCCTGCTACAATTGCTGATAACGTTGGAGATAACGTAGGTGACGTTGCCGGTATGGGTGCCGATTTATTTGGTTCTTACGTAGCAACAGTTTTGGCTGCAATGGTTCTTGGTAACTATGTTATTAAAGATATGGGCGGAAGTATTCAAGACGCTTTTGGCGGAATTGGTCCAATTTTATTGCCAATGTCAATCGCAGGTTTCGGAATTCTATTCTCAATCATCGGAACAATGTTAGTGAAAATTTCAAGTGATGACGCTAAAGAAAAACAAGTTCAAGGTGCTTTAAATGTTGGAAACTGGGTTTCTATTGTTTTAACCGCAATCTCTTGTTATGTTTTAGTAAAATATATGCTTCCAGAAGTAATGCAAATGGAATTCTACGGAGAAGGATTAAAAGAAATTTCTTCAATGAGAGTTTTCTATGCAACAATTGTAGGTTTAGTGGTTGGTGGAGTTATCTCTTCAGTTACTGAATATTATACAGGTCTAGGTACAAAACCAGTTTTGGCAATTGTGCAAAAATCTTCTACTGGTGCTGGAACAAACGTAATTGCAGGTTTAGCAACAGGTATGATTTCTACTTTCCCAACAGTATTATTATTTGCTGGTGCAATTTGGGCTTCTTATGCTTTTGCAGGTTTCTACGGAGTTGCGCTTGCAGCTTCTGCAATGATGGCAACAACTGCAATGCAATTAGCAATCGATGCATTCGGACCAATTTCTGATAACGCAGGTGGAATAGCCGAAATGAGTGAATTACCAAAAGAAGTTCGTACTCGTACAGATATTTTAGATTCAGTTGGTAACACAACTGCTGCAACAGGAAAAGGTTTCGCAATCGCTTCCGCAGCATTAACATCGTTAGCATTATTTGCTGCTTATGTAACTTTTACAGGAATTGACGGTATTAATATTTTCAAAGCTCCAGTATTAGCAATGTTATTCGTTGGTGGAATGATTCCTGTGGTTTTCTCTGCATTAGCAATGAATTCTGTTGGTAAAGCTGCAATGGATATGGTTTATGAAGTGCGTCGTCAGTTCAAAGAAATTCCAGGAATTATGGAAGGAACTGGAAAACCAGAATACGGAAAATGTGTAGAAATTTCTACAAAAGCTGCTTTGCGCGAAATGATGCTACCGGGAGTATTAACAATCGGTTTTCCAATTGCAATAGTACTTTTAGGTAAATTAGTTTATGGAGATAACAACCAATTAATCGCAGAAATGTTAGGTGGATATATGGCTGGAGTTACCGTTTCTGGTGTACTTTGGGCTGTGTTCCAAAACAATGCTGGTGGTGCTTGGGATAATGCTAAAAAATCATTCGAAGCTGGAGTTATGATTAACGGTGAAATGACATACAAAGGTTCTGATGCTCACAAAGCTGCTGTAACTGGTGATACTGTTGGTGATCCTTTCAAAGATACTTCTGGTCCATCAATGAACATCTTAATCAAATTGACTTGTTTAATTGGTTTAGTAATTGCTCCAATCTTAGGAAATGGTCATTCAGATGAAGCTAAAAAAGCATCTTGTTGTACAGAAATGTCAGCTCAATGTTCTTCAATGTCTAAAGAAGAATGTATCGCTAAAGGTTGTACAAGCAAAACTTGTGCTAACGTTAATGAATCTGTTACTAAATGCGACATGAGCAAGTGTGCTTCAATGACCAAAGAAGAATGTGCAGCAATGTGCGATAAAAATGGTTGCTCTCCGGAAGAAAAAGCTAAATGTATGGCTATGTATGATGAAACAGGAAAATTTAAGGGAGAAGTTAAAAGCGAAATTTCAAAAATGGTTTTTATGGAAAAAACTGCTGATGGTAAATTTAAAGCTACTGTTTCTAATACCGTTAATGGTAAAGTAACTGAAGAAATTATCGAAGGAACTGAAGCTGAAGTAAAAGCTAAAGTTGACGCTTTAAAATAATACAATAAAATGTTTTATATAAAATCCCTCACGAAAGTGGGGCATTTTTTTTGACTTTTTTTATGTAAATTTAGCCAACGATAATTACAAATACTTATGTTTAAAAAACTGACCTTTTTATTGCTTTTGATGGTAAATGTTTCGTTTTCCCAGAATCAATTGCCGTTAATTCCGCAACCAAAATCAATTTTACTAGGTAAAGGGAGTTGTTTTTTAACTTCTAAAACAACTATTCAATCAGATAAAAATTCGTTTGAAGCAAAGTATTTACAACAAATAATAAAATCACAAACAGGTTTAGATTTAAAAATTGATTCAAAGTACAGTTCAAAAAGTATTCAACTTATTTTAAAATTGCCAGACACCTTAAATTTCAACAAAGAGCAATATGAATTAAACGTTTCAAATAATAAAATTGTACTATCAGCTTTTTCAAATCAAGGTCTTTTTCACGGAATTCAAACTCTTTCTCAACTAATTAAATTTGACGGTAAAAAAGAAGGTAGAATTCCTTGGATAAGAATTTCTGACCAACCAAAATACGCTTGGCGCGGAATGCATCTCGATTGCGCCAGACATTTCTTTCCAAAAGAGTTTATCAAAAAATACATCGATTATCTCGCCATGTACAAAATGAATACTTTTCATTGGCATCTTACAGACGATCAAGGTTGGAGAATCGAAATCAAAAAATATCCAAAACTTACCGAAGTTGGTGCATGGCGAAATGGTTCCATGATTGGACACTATTCTGATCAAAAATTTGATGATAAACGCTATGGCGGATTTTACACGCAAGAGGATATTAAAGAAATTGTCGCTTATGCAAATCAACGGCACATTACCATAATTCCTGAAATAGAAATGCCTGGTCACGCAGTTGCAGCATTGGCATCTTATCCAGAATATTCTTGTACTGGTGGACCATTTGAAGTTGGAAAAATTTGGGGTGTTTTAGACGATGTTTTTTGTCCAAAAGACGAAACGTTTGCGTTTTTAGAAAACATTTTATCCGAAGTTATCGCTTTATTTCCATCAAATTACATTCATATTGGTGGCGATGAATCTCCAAAAGTGCGTTGGAAAGTTTGTCCGAATTGTCAAAAAAGAATCAAAGACGAAAACTTAAAAGACGAACACGAATTACAAAGTTATTTCATCCAAAGAATCGAGAAATTTGTAAATTCTAAAGGTCGAAAAATAATTGGTTGGGACGAAATTCTCGAAGGCGGATTAGCTCCAAATGCTGCAGTGATGAGTTGGCGCGGAACGGAAGGCGGAATTGCTGCAGCCAAACAAAATCACTTTGTAGTAATGTCGCCAGGTTCGCATTGTTATTTTGATCATTATCAAGGTGAACCAAAAAACGAACCAATAGCTTTTGGCGGATATACAACCGTTGAAAAAGTCTATTCTTTCAATCCAACTCCAAAAGAATTATCAGCAGATGAAGGCAAATATATTCTCGGAGCTCAAGCCAATCTTTGGACCGAATACATTGAAACGCCAAGTCATGCTGAATACATGATTTTTCCAAGAATGTTAGCCTTGTCGGAAGTAGTTTGGGGAACATCAAACCCAGAAAAATATGCCGATTTTCAAAATAGGATGATCCAACATTTTGATATTTTCGACAAAAAAGGAATCAATTACAGTAAATCAATTTTTGAAATTACCACAAAAGTAAAACCTTCTGTTTCTGGAAACGGAGTTTTATTCGAACTAAAATCGGCTACTAATTCTAACGGAATTCGATACACAACAGATGGTTCGAATCCAAATTCAAGCTCAATTCCATATTCAAATCCAATTGAAATTAGTAAAGGTCAAACCATAAAAGCTGCATTATTTGAAAGCGAAAAACAAAAAAGTGCGGCAATTGAACAACGATTTTTTTGGAGTAAAGCAGTCGGAAAAAAGATAACTTTAATCAATCAGCCACATGAAAATTATAGTATCGGTGGCGCATTAACTTTGGTTGATGGAATTATTGGAAATCGAAGTAAATTTGGTCGTGATTGGTTGGGTTTTTCCGGTAAAGATTTGAATGCTACAATCGATTTGGGTAAATCTGAAACAATAAATAAAGTCACGCTTTGTGTTCTTGAAAGTCAAGGAAGTTGGATTTATTTCCCAAAAAATATAGAAGTTTTAATTTCAAATGATGGACAAAATTTTGAAAGTATTGCCCAACTCAATTCCTCAGAAATTAAAGATTTAAAAGGTGAAGTTGTTTTAGAAGTTAAATCAAAGAAAGCTCAATTCATAAAAGTAATTGCAACCAATTTAGGTAAAATATCAGATGGAAATCCGGGCGCAGGTTCAGATGCTTGGTTGTTTGTTGACGAAATTGGTGTAGAATAAAAAAATAAAAGTATGGCAAATCGTAGAAATTTTATAAAAACCGCAGCTATTGGTTCGGTGGCAATGGCTTTAAATTCGTTCAAATCCAACGAAGATGAAATTCCATTTTCTGATGGAAAAGTAAATAAGCCAATCGTTCTTTCCACATGGAATTTCGGAGTAAAAGCCAATGGCGCGGCTTGGGAAATTCTAAAAAACAACGGTCGCGCACTCGATGCTGTAGAAGCTGGAGTAAAAATTCCAGAAGGCGATCCAACAGAGAGAAGTGTTGGTTATGGCGGACGACCAGATCGTGATGGACGAGTAACGCTCGACGCCTGCATTATGGACGAAAATTCTAATATTGGTTCTGTCGCATGTTTAGAGCATATTAAACATCCAATTTCTGTGGCGCGTGCCGTGATGGAAAAAACACCACACGTAATGTTGGTTGGCGATGGCGCATTACAATTTGCACTTTCTCAAGGTTTTCAAAAAGAAAATTTATTAGTTGAAGAATCTGAAAAAGAATGGAAAGAATGGCTCAAAACCAGTCAGTACAAACCCATAGCAAATATTGAAAATCACGATACTATTGGCATGATTGCGCTTGATAGTTCAGGAAATTTATCTGGCGCATGTACAACAAGCGGAATGGCTTTTAAAATGCATGGTCGCGTTGGTGATTCGCCAATTATTGGTGCTGGATTGTATGTTGATAACGAAATTGGAGCAGCAACTGCAACTGGTCATGGCGAAGAAGTGATGCGAATTTCGGGTTGTCATTTGGTTGTAGAATTGATGCGTCAAGGAAAATCTCCTCAAAAAGCATGCGAAGAAGCAGTTGCCAGAATTGTAAAATTGACAAAAAATAGAGGTAAAAATCTCAATGATATTCAAGTTGGTTTCATTGCATTAAATAAAAAAGGTGAGTACGGTTCGTATTGCATTCAAGGCGGATTTAATTATGCAGTAAACCAAAATTCTGGAAATAAATTGGTCGATGCTGATTACTTTTTGAAATGAGTTTAATGAAAATTTGTAATCAACAAAGATGTTGTCATGCGAATTACATATGACCATTAAAAAACAATAAATAGCTACATATGAAATAATGAATAAACTCGAAATCGCTTGTTTTAATCTTCAGTCTGCAGTTGTCGCCCAGAAAAATGGAGCCGATAGAGTAGAACTTTGTGCAGGAATTGAAGTTGGCGGAACTACACCAGATTTTGAAATCACCAAAAAAGTTAGAGAATTAATTGCTATCGATTTGAATGTGATGATTCGACCACGTGGTGGAAATTTTGTGTATTCTGATGCTGAATTTGAACAAATGAAATTGGAAATAATCGAATTCAAAAAACTAAATGTAAACGGATTTGTTTTTGGGATTATAAATGAAGATAATTCGATAAATATTATTCAAAACACAGAATTAGTGCATTTAGCCAAACCATTTCCATGTACTTTTCATCGCGCTTTTGATGAAGTTTCAGATGTTTTTCAATCGCTGGAAGAAATTATTGAATGTGGATTTCAAACGATTTTAACTTCAGGTCAAATGCCAAATGTTGTTGAAGGTGTAAATAGATTGGCGAAATTGGTTTTAAAATCAAATAATCGAATAACGATAATGCCTGGCGGAGGTTTGCGTGCCACAAATCTTGATTTTATTCAAGAAAAAACAAAAGCAACTTTCTACCATTCTTCTGCTATTACAAACGGAACTGAAACTGCAAGTTCAGATGAAATTACAGCTTTAAAATCAATTTTGAAATGAAATATATTTGGATAAAATCGATTTTATCTTTTCTGATGCCATTGCTTATATGGTCTCAAAATAGCGAACGCAATTTAAGTTCCGAAAACTGGAAATTCCGCAAAAAAGGCGATTATAATTTGCTTCAAGCGAAAGTTCCTGGAACAGTTCACACCGATTTATTTGCCAATAAAATAATTCCAGATCCATTTTTGGGAACAAATGAAAAGCAATTGCAATGGATTGAAATCGAGGATTGGGAATATGAAACGAAGTTTACTATTTCAGAAGCGGAATTTAAAAATCAAAATATCGATATGCTATTTGAAGGTTTAGATACGTATGCAACCGTTTTTTTAAACGGAAAATTGCTTTTTGAAGCCGATAATATGTTTCGAACGTGGAACGCATCGGTAAAAAATAAATTGAAAAAAGGAGAAAATCATCTTAAAATACTATTTAAATCGGCTGTAAATTTCGGAAAAGCAGAAGCTAAAAAATTACCGTATGTTTTACCAGGTGACGAAAAAGTTTTCACAAGAAAAGCACAATATCAATACGGTTGGGATTGGGGTCCGAGATTTGTTACTGCTGGAATTTACAAACCAATTAAACTTCATTTTTGGAATAATTTAAAAATTGAAACTATTCGCTACGAGCAAAATAGTTTGACGGATGATTTGGCAAAACTCAATTTTATAATCACGCTGAATTGTCAAAAAGCTGGGAATTACAATTTGAAAATCAATGATAAAACTTCAAGTTTTTATTTGAAAAAAGGTAAAAATAGAATTCAATTTCCTTGTGAAATTACCAATCCAAAACGTTGGTGGACGAATGGATTAGGAGAAGCACATTTGTATTCTTTTCAAATTAATGTTTTGGAAAATGATAAAATTATTGATGGTAAAAAGTTAAATATTGGCTTGAGAACGATTGAATTGATTCAGGAAAAAGATAAAATCGGAACTAGTTTTTACATAAAATTAAACGGAATTCCTGTCTTTATGAAAGGCGCGAATTACATTCCGCCCGATAGTTTTTTACCAAGAGTTTCTGATTCTGTTTATAAAAATATTGTAAAAAATGCCGTCGATGTAAATATGAATATGCTCAGAGTTTGGGGCGGAGGCGTTTATGCAGATGCTGCTTTTTACGATGAATGTGATAAAAATGGAATACTCGTTTGGCAAGATTTTATGTTTGCTTGCGCCATGTTTCCAGGTGATGAAAAGTTTATTGAAAATGTAAAAAATGAAGTGATTGATAATGTAAACCGATTGCAAAATCATGCCAGTATTGCGCTTTGGTGTGGCAATAATGAAAGTGATGAAGGTTGGAAAAATTGGGGTTGGCAAAAGCAATACAAGTATTCTGCACAAGATTCTACTAAGATTTGGAACGATTATGACAAATTATTTTATGGCGTAATTCCGAAAACTTTGGACAGTTTACTTTCTCAGGAAAAGAATATTTATTGGCCATCATCACCGTCAATTGGTTGGGGAAAAAAGGAAAGTTTACTGCAAGGCGATTCGCATTATTGGGGAATTTGGTGGGGAAAAGAACCATTTGAAAACTACAAGAAAAAAGTGGGTCGATTCATGAGTGAATACGGTTTTCAAGGAATGCCCAATTTGGAAACGTTTAAAAAATTTGCATCAAAAGAAGAGTTGAATTTGACTTCAGAATCGGTGAAATCGCATCAAAAGCACGGAACTGGATATGAAACAATTAATGAATATATGGAACGCGATTACAAAGTTCCGAAATCTTTTGAAGATTATATTTATGTTTCTCAATTGCTGCAAGCGGATGGAATGAAAACTGCAATTGAAGCACATCGACGCGCCAAACCCAATTGTATGGGAACATTATATTGGCAATTGAACGATTGTTGGCCAGTGACTTCTTGGAGTTCTGTGGATTATTTTGGGAATTGGAAAGCGCTTCATTATCAGGTGAAACGAAGTTTTGAGAATGCGTTGATTTCTGTTGATGAAGACGATTTGAATTATAAAATTTATCTACTAAATGATGATTTAAAAGCGCTTGATGGAATTTTTGAACTTGTTCTTTATGATTTTAACGGCGAAAAACTGTGGGATGCAGTTGCTGTTGGAGGAATTCCTGAAAATTCATCTTTAGTACATTTTGAAATTCCTAAAAAGGAGTTTAAACAATTTAAATTGAGCGAATCGGTTTTAAAATGTGTTCATAGTTCAAATTCTAAAACGATAAATTCACTTTATTATTTTGTGAAACCTAAAGACTTGAAACTAACAAAACCAACAATTAAAATAGATAAAATTGACGATGTAACTATTGAAGTTTCGAGTGATGTATTGGCTAAAAATGTTTATTTATCAAGTGATGAAAATGCTTTTTTTAGTGATAATTATTTTGATGTTTTGCCAAATGAAAAGGTGATTGTAAAACTCGCTAAACCAGTTAAAAATGTTGTTGTAAAATCGTTATTTGATACTTTAAAATAAAGGTGTTTGGAACTTTGATATTGACAAAAGACAAATTCTAAAATAGCCCTGATTGCAGAGAAAATAAAAAATGTCCCAAGTGTTTTGGGACATTTTTTATTGCAACGGAAAGCAGGAAAATGGACAACAAAAATGCCCAACCCATTCGCTTCTATAAATATTAAAATAAACCGTTTAATTCGGCGTCAATTCTATTGATAATCATTCCTAAATCTTCGGGATTGTTTACAAAATCGATGTTGTCAACGTCAATAATTAATAGTTTTCCTTTGGTGTATGTGGTAATCCAAGCTTCGTAACGTTCGTTCAATCGGCTTAGGTAATCGATAGAAATGGAGTTTTCATATTCGCGTCCGCGTTTGTGAATTTGCCCAACTAAATTAGGAATAGAGCTTCGCAAATAAATCAGTAAATCTGGTGCTTCAACAAGGCTTTCCATTAGTTCAAAAAGTGACGAATAGTTCTCGAAATCGCGGTTGGTCATCAATCCCATGGCGTGAAGATTGGGTGCAAAAATGTGCGCATCTTCGTAAATGGTTCGGTCTTGAATGATTTTTTTTCCGCTTTCGCGAATTTGCAGCACTTGACGAAAACGACTGTTCAAGAAATAAATTTGTAGGTTGAACGACCAACGTTCCATTTGATGGTAAAAATCGTCTAGATATGGATTGTCAACTACGTCTTCAAAATGAGGTTCCCATTTAAAGTGTTTGGCTAAAAATTTAGTTAAAGTTGTTTTTCCAGCGCCAATATTTCCTGCTACAGCTATATGCATTATGGTAAAGTAATTTTATAATTTGTTATTCCTTGGTCGGTAAAAATAGATAAAATTTGGTCTTTGTAATAAAATTTTTGGAACGTTTTCTCAACAATTTCTATTTCGTAGGTTTTGTTTGTGCTTAGGTCGCTCAAATAGAGCTTGTCATCTTTTGAGAAGAGCATTTTGTTTTCTGATATGAATTTGGATTTTGTAGCAAATTCTGTTTTTCCGTTAGCAATTATTCGTCCGAAAATGGTGCAAGTAAACCAGTTGTTTTGCTTGTCAATCCAATGAAAATAGTTGAAATCGGTTTGGTAATATTGAATTCCGTCGTTAATTGGAATTCCGAGATTTTGGTATTGATTGGTCGTCAAATCATACAAACCAATTTGCTGATTTAAGGTGTTGAAAAGCCATAATTTATTTTGTCCAGAAATTCCCATTGCGCTAGTTACAACTGGAGTTTCGAGGTTGGAGAATTCGATTTTTTGTATTTCGTTTAGGAAATTATCGAGTATGATTACCGAATTAAATTCTTCGTAAAAAACAATAACTTTCAACGGATTTAGAATATCAACTTTGGTGATTTTTCCTAAGGCAAGATTTTGATATTGAAGCAATTCAACATCTGTTTTTTTATAAATTACATTGTCTTGTATGTAAAAATAATTTTTAAAAGCATCAAAGCCAATGAATTCAGTGGCATTTAGTGCAACGAACTCTTTTTTCTCGATTGTAATTTTCTGAGCAAATACAACTGAAACTGATAAAATAGATAAAATTGCCAACCATTTTTTAAACATAATGCTAAATTACATTAAACCTTTTGATTTTTTTAAAGTCTTACTAATTATTTTAACATCAATTTGGTAACAAAACAGAATTTCAATCGTCATATTTGTTACGTCGTATTTTAAATAACAACTTCTTATGAAAAAAATATTCTTTTCGGTTAGTTTGATGCTAACTTTTATTGTTTCGCATGCGCAGAAAGATTTTCAAGGCATGGCAGTTTATGAATCAAAAACGAGCACGTCTGATTTTAAATCTCAATTTGCTGGAAACAGAGATATTACTCCAGAAATGCAGAAAAACATTGAAGAGCGAATGAAAAAAATGTTCGAAAAAACATTCATTCTAAATTTTGATAAACAAGCTTCTATTTATAAAGAAGAAGAAAAATTAGACGCTCCAGGACAAGGTGGCGGAATGCGAATGATGTCTTCTATGATGGGCGGCGGCGGAACGTATTATAAAAACGTAAAAGACAAATCGTATGCGGTTGATAAAGAATTTATGGGAAAAGAATTTCTAATAAAAGATTCTTTAACGACTTATAAGTGGAAAATGGAAGGTGAAACTCGTCAAATTGGTGGTTACACTTGTTACAAAGCAACGGCGGTAATTCCGGCAAGTAAAACCGATTTTAGAAATTTCAGACCTAAAAAAGAGGAAGATAAAAAAGCTGAGGAAAAGAAAGCTGAAGAAGCAAAAGCAACCGATGGGAAAGCAAAAACTACTAGCTTTTTCGACGAATTAGATATGCCTAAAGAAATTACAATTACAGCTTGGTACACAATGGATATTCCTGTAAATCAAGGTCCAGAAGGTTACTGGGGTTTACCAGGTTTAATTCTTGAGGTGAACGATGGTAAAACAATAATTTTATGTTCTAAAATTGTTTTGAATCCAAAAGATAAAGCTGAAATTAAAGCTCCAAATAACGGAAAAGTAATTTCTCAAAAAGATTATGACGAAACTATTATTAAAAAAATGGAAGAGTTTAGATCGATGAATCAAGGTCAAGGCGGAAGAGGCGGAATGCAAATGAGAATGGGAAGATAATTTTTTCGCTAAACAAACAAACTTAACCACAATCTAACTCAATGAAAAAATTTATTATACTTTCATTTTTATTTTTTGCTACTTTAAATTCAAATGCACAACAAACTTTTCAAGGAATTGCGACTTATCAATCACTAACTGATATAAGCGGATTGAAATTTGAAGTTCCAGGAATGTCCGATGATCAAAAAAGTAAAATCATGGAGAAAATGAAGAAAAGTTTTCAAAAGACATTTACTCTTAAATTTGATAAAACTCAATCGTTATTTGAAGAAGAACAAAAACTGGATAATCCATTAAATTCAACCTCTTTTATTTCTGGCAGTGAAGGAAAATATTTTAAAGACATTAAAGAAGGTATTGAAATTGAGGAGCAAGATTTGTTCGATAAAGAATTTTTGATTGTAGATAAATTAACTAAATGGGATTGGAAGTTAGTTGATGAATTCAAGAAAATTGGCGATTATAATTGTCAAAAAGCCACTGTAGAAATTCCGGTAACGAAAGAAGAAAAGGAATCTTATGAAGCAGATTTAAAAAAGCAACAAACTGCAAAGACTAATTTTATTGTCCTTGAAGAACCAAAACCAAAATTGGTAACTGCTTGGTTTACTCAAGATATTCCAGTAAATAACGGACCAAGAAATTTTTGGGGTTTGCCAGGTTTAATTCTTGAAGTTAATGATGGTCAAAAAACAACTATTGTTTGTTCAAAAGTTGTGTTAAATCCTAAGGAACAAATTGTTTTTAAGAAACCGTCAAATGGTAAAAAAGTCACAAGAAAACAATTTGATAAAATTTCAGAAGATAAAATGAATAGTATGAAAGACGAAAACGGTGCTATTCAAATAAATGTTATTCGATAAAATTAGAACTATTCCAACTCAATCCAATGAAAAAAATACTACTATTCGCTCTTTTATTTACTTCTACAATTGCAATTTCTCAAACCATTCGTTTTGAGGGAACTGTTCTAGAATCGGGTAAAACACCTCTTGAAATGGCTAATGTTATGGCGGTAAATCAAGCTACAAAAGCTGTTGATTCCTACGGAATTACCAATGAAAAAGGGAAGTTTGCTTTAAATTTAAACAAAAACGCAACCTATAATGTAAAGATAAGTTATCTCGGAATGCAAAATAAGGAGATAACGATTACAACGCAATCTGAAAATATTACTCAAAACATTACTCTTGAACCAGGCGGAATTGAATTGGAAGGTGTAGAAATTGTACGCGAAATGCCAGTTTCTATTAAAGGTGATACTATCGTTTACAACGCCGATTCTTTTAAAACTGGAACCGAAAGAAAACTAGAAGATATCTTGAAAAAACTTCCGGGAGTTGAAGTAAATGCCGATGGTGAAGTAGAAGTAGAAGGTAAGAAAGTTACCAAATTGATGGTTGAAGGTAAAGATTTCTTTGATGGTGATACCAAATTAGGCGTTAAAAATATTCCTGCTGACGCGATTGATAAAGTCCAAGTTCTTAGAAATTACAACGAAAATTCTATCCTAAAAGGTGTTGAAAACAATCAAGACAATATTGCGATGAACATCAAACTTAAATCGGGAAAGAAAAACTTCTGGTTTGGCGATATGACTGCAGGAATTGGTGTTGGTCACGACGAAGAACGCTATGTAATCAATCCGAAATTGTTTTATTACAATCCAAAATACAGCATCAATATCATCACTAATTTCAATAATATTGGTGAGTTGCCTCTTACAATTCAAGATTATTTCAAGTTCACTGGTGGTTTTAGAAATATGATGGGAAAAGGTGGTTCTAGTTTTAATGTTTCCTCTAACGATTTAGGAATTTCACTATTAAGAAACAACCGTGCTAAAGAAATTGAAACCAGTTTTGGAGCAACCAATTTCTCTTACAACGTTACTAAAACATGGAGTTTAAGCGGATTCGGAATTCTATCTTCATCAATCACCGATTTAGAAACTAAGTCACAAACTAATATTTTAGTACCAAATTCATCTGAAGTTGCTTCTACAGAAAACAGAGAAGAAGTAGCACACCAAAAAAGTAATTTAGGGTTATTCAAATTAAGTTCGAGCTATAAACCAAGTGCACGTTTTCAGTTGGATTACGATGTTTTAGGAAAAATTTCAAAACAAGACGAAAACAATGACTTATTACGTGAATCAATTGTTTCAGGAACATCAGATACAGAAACTATTTTTACCAATAAAACGCAAGATCCAACTTCGTTAAATCAGAATTTGAGTGCTTATTACACACAAAGTGACAAGAATATTTTTGCTTTCGAAATGCAACATTTGTACCAAGATGAAGATCCATTTTACAACGCCAATTTAGAAACACAACCTTTTAATTTACTAGGTTATACTTCTGGCGAGAATAGAAATGACATCAATCAAGGTCGTTTTGTGAAAACCAATAAAATCGATGCGAAATTAGATTATTACTATATGGTTACGCCTAAAAGTAATATCAATGTAACTCTAGGAAATACTTATTCACACCAAACTTTTGACTCTTCAATTTACCAAGTTTTAGACGATGGTTCAGTGAATGATTTAAACAATCCAGCTAATACCAACGATGTAACTTACAATTTCAACGATGCGTTTTTAGGATTGCATTATAAAATTCTATCTGGAAAATTTACGTTTACGCCAGGAGTTAGTTTTCATACTTACAACATGACCAATACGCAATTGGGTTCTAAATTCAACATGAATTTCTTTAGAATTTTACCTGATTTCCTTGCTATTTATCAAATAAAAAAATCAGAAACATTAACGTATAATTTCGGATTAACCAATAGTTTTACCGATATCAATCGTCTTGCCGAAGGTTTTGTTTTAAACGGTTACAACAGTTTATCAAGAGGAAATAGAGCTTTAGAAAACGCAACAGTTCAGTCACATTCGCTAACTTTTAGAAAATTTAATATGTTCAATTTCGAGAACATAAATGCTAGAGTAAGTTACAATAAAACGTTAGATGCAGTAAAAACGCAATCTGTTTTTGATGGAGTAAATCAATCTTCTTCACCTTTCAATTCTGATTTTGCAGACGAAGCAATTTCAGGTTTTGCAAGCTACGGACGTTCTTTCTTGAAAAACTACAAGGCCTCATTAAGTACAAATTTGAACTGGTCTAAATTTAATAATATTCAAAATACTATTTTGGTAACTAACGAAAGTTTCACACAAGTGCACTCACTGTCACTTTCTACAAATTATAAAAATCTACCAAATCTTGAGGTTGGATACAGCTTAACAATCAACGATTACGCTGGTTCTAAATTCTACACAGACCGACCATCAGCACGATTAGATTACTACTTTTTAAAGAGTTTCTCATTCGTGTCAGAGTATGAATTTTACCATTATTACAACGCCGATAAAACAATTGAAAACGAATATGATTTTCTTTCAGCAAGTTTAATTTATCAAAAGAAAGACAGCAAATGGGAATACAAAATTGCAGCAACAAACTTGCTAAATACAACTTCGTTAAACGATGATAGTTTCTCGCAATTCTCAACAAGAACATCGCAATATACAGTGCAGCCAAGATATATTATTCTTAGTTTAAAATACAATTTGTAAAGTAATTCAAAAATATTTAATAGTAAAGCGCTAGTTTATTGTATGTTTTTTTTTATTGTAATTTATATGGTCTAATAATGTAACTTATTTAAATTTAGACAGATAATTAAAAAATATACTTTAAACTAGTTCTAAATACCTTTTAGAAAACAAAATATTAGAATAAAAAA
>NZ_DQDX01000051.1:0-7207 GCF_003525665.1 Flavobacterium sp. | reverse complement strand
TATTTTATATCATGCAATAAATTTAAATTCATGAAATATTACTTATCGTTACTAGTGTTTGTTTTTGTAATTAAACTGTCTGCGCAAAACAACAACATTGAAAAAGGAGAATTTTCCTCTTCAACTTCATCGTCAGAAACTTTAAAATTTCTAATTTCTGATGATAAGAAATTTCATCTTTCTGTTCTTTCGGGAACCTACGAGGAAGTAAACGATTCTATTTATTTCAAGTCAAATTATGCAGATTTGCCACGGTTTAATTTAAAATTTTCTAATCCAAATCCAAAATCTGACAAGATCATTATTGACTTAAGTGAAGAGTCTTACTATCAGCTTTATAAAGTTTACATTGGAACACAAAAAAATGTAAATTCTCCAATTGAATATCAATCAATTAAAGAAATGGTGAAGATAGAGGAGACAAGTCTTGAATCAAGAAAAGTTAGTTTTGAAATCGATAGAGTTGAATTTGTTTATTTAGTTGAAGAAAATCCAAAATCAGAATCTTTTATAGAAAAATTTCAAATTGCAAAGGACATTTCAAAAATAGATTTAAAGTATTCTTCATTTTCAATCAATAAATTAAATTTTAAAGGATTTTATAATCAAAAAACAAAAGAGCTAACGGTTACAGAAGGTAGAAATCCCATGGTTTTTTCAAAAGATATTATCGTGGATGTAACAGAAAAACCAATTGAAGTAACGACTCAAAAAAATTGGACTTATGAAGGAAAAGCTATTGATCCAATTTATGATTATGATGCTGCTATCGACAATGTTCCAACAGTAGAGTATGGTAATCAAGTTCCTGAATATCTCTTTAAACTTAAAGTAGAAAATAATTTAGCCGATGCTTTAAGCGAAGCAAAAAAATATCCTGAAAAATTTTTAGTAATTTTTTATGATACAAATAAAAATGCTAAAAAAGAGTTTGAAGAATATATTACCAACTTTCAAACAAACTTGAAGTATTATATGTATGACAAATACTATCCGGAGTATGATAATTATAATTTTTATTTAGCAACTGATAAAGATGTAAAAAGTTTAAATAAACTGGGAGTAAGTGAAAATCAATCTATCGTTTTTTTAAATTCAGATGGCTTTAAGTTGTATCATGCAAAAGCTAAAATTAATGATGATAATTTTGCTTATTACAACATGTCAAGTATAGTAAGTGATTTAAAACTAATCAATTCCTTTGCTCAACTAGACGAGGTAGTGTTAAATAAAAAGAAAACTATTTCACAATTTAAGCACGAACTAGTTAAAATTACAAGTTCAGGAAGAAGTACTTCCATGTATTCAATTCCGCCACCAGCTATGCCTGCTGCAACAATTGGAGAGGTTCAAGTTGTAGAAGACGTACAAGATAATTCAGTTCAAGATTTTGCAGTTACTGAAGTCGATTCAGCTGCGACAGCAATAATTGATTACAGTAATTATGATGTTCTAAAAGAAAAAAATAATGTGTATAAATTAAAATCTACGCAAGATGAAGTTAATGCTAAATATAAAACGCTACTAGATTTTCATCAAAATGATAAAGTTGTAGATGCACATTTAGTAACAATAATCATCAATGAATTAAGATTATCTGCTGGATTTAGTGGTTTGTTGTTTAATAAGTATACTAAAGAATTAAATGCAAATGATTATAAAGCAATTGATTATATTTTAAAGTTTTTCAATGAAATACCAATGTTACAATCAGAAATACTTGGTTATCAATATCGTAAAGATTATCTCTTAGAGTCAATTTCTATGGCATTAGGAAGAATGGAAAACAAAAATCAAATCGATAAAGTGTTAAATTATTTTGATAAAATAGCAGCAATTTCAAATGAAAACATATGGGTGCATAAAAATAAAATGATTTTTTTAAAAGAAAATAAATTGGATGTAGAATATCTAAATGCCTTCAATAATTATTTTAAAAGTTATATAAAAGACGACTCTAGCGTTATTGAACAACTAGATAAAAAGTACAATCCCGATGTAGATTACAGCTGGCTTGAGTTTAAAAATTCATTTGCTAATGAGTTAAATACAGCTTCATGGTATGTTGTTGAAAAAGTAAAAAACACAAATCTTGATAGTGTGTCAAATGCAATTAAGTGGTCTCAAACTAGTTTAAAAATAGAAAAAGATAATTATTTTTATTTAGATACATTGGCGCAATTATATTATTTAAATGGTCAAAAAGAATTAGGTATTCTAACAGAACAAAAGGCAATTGATGCAGCATTACTAGCCTCAGACTCGACCATTATAGAGGAATATAAAATTGTATTAGAAAAAATGAAAAACGGAACCTATTAAACAAAAAAAAACCTGACTAATTAAAGTCAGGTTTATTATATGTCATTCTGAATTTATTTCAGAATCTAAAATATTAAATCTCAAAAGCAGCTTTCACTTGATCAACAAAATCCAATTTCTCCCAAGTAAACAATTCTACTTCAACAGTTTTTGTTAATCCGCCTGGAGCAGAAAAAGTTTTAGTTACTGTTTCTGGCGTTCTTCCCATGTGTCCATAAGCAGCAGTTTCGCTGTAAATAGGATTTCTTAATTTCAATCTTTGCTCAATAAAATACGGACGCATATCAAAGATAGCTTCTACTTTTTTACTGATTTCTCCGTCAGTTAAATTCACTTTCGAAGTTCCATAAGTAACAACGTTAATAGAAGTTGGTTTAGCAACTCCAATAGCATAAGAAACCTGAACTAAAATTTCGTCAGCAACTCCAGCAGCAACCAAGTTTTTAGCAATATGACGTGTAGCATAAGCTGCAGAACGGTCAACTTTACTTGGATCTTTTCCAGAAAATGCACCACCACCATGAGCACCTTTTCCTCCGTAAGTATCCACAATAATTTTTCTTCCTGTTAAACCAGTATCTCCGTGTGGTCCACCAATTACAAATTTCCCAGTTGGATTAATGTGATAAGTAATATTGTCATTAAATAAATGAGCATATTGAGGATATTTTGCCTTAACTCTAGGAATCAAAATAGAAACCAAATCCGATTTAATTTTAGCCAACATTGCCGCTTCTTCATCAAAATCGTCGTGTTGTGTAGAAATTACAATCGCATCAATTCGTTGCGGTTTATTGTCGTCAGAATATTCTAAAGTAACTTGCGATTTAGCATCTGGACGTAAATAAGTAATTTCGTTATTTTCTCTTCTCAAAGTAGCCAATTCTCTCAACAAAGCATGAGATAAATCCAACGCCAATGGCATGTAATTCTCAGTTTCGTTCGTTGCGTAACCAAACATCATTCCTTGATCTCCAGCACCTTGTTCTTCTTTGCTTGCTCTATCAACACCTTGATTAATATCTGCCGATTGCTCGTGAATTGCAGAAAGAATTCCACAAGAATTAGCCTCAAACATGTATTCGCTTTTTGTGTAACCAATTTTTCTAATTACTTCTCTAGCAATGTGTTGAACGTCAAGATACGTGTTAGATTTTACTTCACCAGCAAGAATTACTTGACCTGTTGTAACTAAAGTTTCACAAGCAACTTTCGATTCAGCATCAAATGCCAAAAAATTATCGATTAATGCATCAGAAATTTGATCTGCTATTTTGTCTGGATGTCCTTCACTAACTGACTCTGACGTAAATAAATAAGCCATAATATAATTTTTTAATCTGAAATTATTTCAGATTCTGTTAATAATAATTCCGTACTTCTATCGAAGAAAAAAAAGTAAATTGCAGGAAAAAAGACTAAAGGAGAGTTTCTGCTTTAGCATTTTTTAACGAGGTTGCAATCAGTTCAAATTTTTCCTCTTTATTTCGAGTGCAAATGTATAAAGACTATTTTGAATAAGAAAATCAATTTCGTTTTTTTTAATTTTTTTATGATTTATTCAAAATTCTAAATACGTAGTTTTTAAAGATATAATAACTGTTTTTTTTAATTTTATTTTAGATTTTATTCTTGTTTTACAACAATATTGTCGTCGAAAGTTTAACAAATTTACAATCGTAATTCCATACGTTTATAAGCCAATTTACGAATTTCTTAAAACTGAAACTGGAAAACAAAGCGCATTTTCAATTGAAAATGATTCAGTTGACTAAATGATTCAGAAGTTTGAAACTCCAAAAAAAATACATTTAAAATAGATTAACTTGAATTTGAAAAATAAAGCGCCTGATTTCTCAAGCGCTTTTTTACATTATAATTTTGTTTCGTTTCTTAGTTTACTGCGTTTCTTTCCGTAAACAAAATAGATAACAAAGCCTATCGCCAACCAAACAAAAAGCCTTAACCAAGTGTCAAATGGTAACGAAACCATCATTACTACACAAGTGATAATTCCTAAAATTGGAACAAGCGGAACAAAAGGTGTTTTAAATGGACGTTCTAAATGAGGTTGTTTTTTGCGAAGAATTAAAATTCCCAAACAAACCATCACAAATGCCAATAAAGTACCAATACTTGTCATTTCACCAACCACACTTATCGGAACTAATCCTGCAAAAAGACTTATAAAAATACACAAAACAATATTCGATTTATAAGGTGTATTGAATTTAGGATGCAATTCTGAAAAAACTTTAGGCAACAATCCATCTTTACTCATCGAATAAAAAACACGCGATTGACCTAATAAATCTACTAAAATCACAGACGTATATCCTATTAAAATGGCTAAAATCACTGCGATTCCCAACCATTCGTATGGTGTATTTGCAATTGCAATAGCAACTGGTGCTGCACTATCTTTAAATTCAGTATAA
This sequence comes from Flavobacterium sp., assembly GCF_003525665.1. Classification (GTDB taxonomy): domain Bacteria; phylum Bacteroidota; class Bacteroidia; order Flavobacteriales; family Flavobacteriaceae; genus Flavobacterium. Next base: position 2,447 of record NZ_DQDX01000051.1, on the reverse strand, counting down.
TTGGCTAAGCCAGTCATTACGTATCCAAAAAGAATGAAAAGAATGGTACAAACTAACAATGATCCCAATATTCCAATGGGCATGTTCCTTTGCGGATTTTTAGTCTCTTGTGCCATAGTTGCAACAATATCAAATCCAATAAAGACAAAGAAAACAACACCAGCACCACGAAGAACTCCAGACCATCCAAATTCTCCAAAAGTTCCTGTGTTGGTAGGAATAAAAGGATGGTAATTGGCAGGATCAATATATTTCCAACCCAAAGCTATAAAAACAATAACAACACCAACTTTTAAAGCAACTACCACAGCATTGAATAGTGCCGAGCTTTTTGTCCCTCGAATTATAATTGAAGTTATTAATCCGATTATTAAAATAGATGGCAAATTTACAAATCCGTGAACGAAACTTCCATCGGCTAAAGTGGCAGTTTCAAATGGCGATAACACCAATTGTGGTGGGATGAAAATATCAAATTTTTCTAGAAATTTAACTAAATATTGCGACCAACTAATGCCAACTGTCGCAGCTCCAACAGAATATTCTAGAACTAAATCCCAACCAATTATCCATGCAAATAATTCTCCTAAAGTGGCATAAGCATACGTATATGCGCTACCCGAAACTGGGACCATCGAGGCAAATTCGGCATAACATAAAGCGCTGAAGGCACAACCAACTGCGGCAATCACAAAAGACAATATTACCGCTGGACCAGAATTATTTGCTGCGGCAATTCCGGTTAACGAGAAAAGTCCTGCGCCAATAATTACACCAACACCAATTGCAACTAAATTAATAGCGCCCAAACTCCGTTTTAAGGAATTTTTTCCTGTATTTTCTGCTTCTAATTTTAAAGCTTCTATCGATTTTTTTAACATAATTAATAATGAGTTATATATTTGTAAGGATTTGAAATTCGCTCTAATACGACGTTTATTTTTCTTATTTTAACTTGTGTTCTTTTACTTAATTTATAATTGGCTGCATTGGTTAATAAAACACCAAACAAAATCACGAATAGGCCAATTAATTGACTGGTTTCTATTTTTTCAGATGCAATAATCCAGCCCACTAAAACGGCAACTATTGGGTTGATATAAGTGTGCGTACTCACTAAAACAGGATCTTTAACTTCCAATAACCAGATATAAGATAGATAGGCTACAATCGATCCAAAAAAGATTAAAAAAGAAAGTCCAAACCACGAAGATAACGGAATTGCAGTAAGATGAAATGACGCCCATTCTCCTTTGAATGAAGCTATTGCAATACTTGCAATTCCAGCACTAATTAATTGTTGCGCACTATTCATAAATGTAGATTGGTCAGCTGGATTATTTTTAGAATACAACGATCCTGCAACCCAAGAAATAGAACTCAATGCCAAAACAGCAAAAGCAATAATTCTTAAAGTGGAACTTGTATCGTGATTGGATGAAGAAATACTTCCTTTTAAGAATAGAATTAACCCGATGAATCCGATGATTAATCCAGATACAATTGGAATATTTGAGAAATAATTTTTCCAATTTTTCTTGTCTAATGCAATGAACCAAAACGGTCCAGTTGCTATTGCTATTGCGGCTTCCGTTGAGCTTACATATTGTTCACCCCAAGCTACAAGTCCAGTTCCACCTGTTAGAATTAAAATTCCAATTATGGCATTTTTTTTCCAATTGATCAATGAGTTGGAGCTTTGTCCTTTGCTTTTTTGCCATAAAAAAAGTAGTAATCCTGCAATTAAAAATCGGAATCCTGACAAAATAAATGGAGGAAAACCTTTTAAAGCTACCGAAATAGCAAAGAATGTTGAACCCCAAATAACATAGATGCTTGCAAATGCTATGAAGAGTTGAATGGTATATTTATTTTTGAAATTTGACATATTATATGATTTTATGATTAAAAAAAAGACCCTTTTTCAGGATGTTGAAAAAGGGTCTGTAAAATTTTTATTTTACTTCAATACTTTTTAACAACAGCATAGCCGCATTTTCATGCAACGACAAGATTTATGACACATTTCATTATGATGTAAAGTTTTCATACTATTCAAATTTAAGATTAAAAAAAAAGAGCCATTCAAGGTAATGAACGGCTCTTTGTAATGTAAAATTGATTTTATTTTTTACGCCAGTTCATTCCATAAATAATGGTTGCAACACATCATGTTACGCATATTATTCATGTTATTTTGGCGGTTGTTTTTCATAATCTGGTGCAAAGATAAAGTCTTATTTTTAATCTTTCCAAATTAAATTTGAATTATTTTTATTTATTTTACAGAAATAGCAAAAATTACATTGTTTTAAGGTGTTTTGTTGTTTATTATTGAATGAATCTTGATTCTTTAGTAAAAAAGCGTCTCAATTTTGCGTTTTTGTTAAATATTTTCTATTTTATTTTTAAGATTTTGATGAAAATACACTTTTTAAAAACCATGC
>NZ_DQDX01000060.1 GCF_003525665.1 Flavobacterium sp. | reverse complement strand
GCGCGTCTACCAATTCCGCCATCCGGGCATGGACAAAATGACTATTTATAATTTCGAGACTGCAAATGTAAATAATTTTTAATCACATTTTCAAGAAAATAGTTAAAAATATCCTTTCAGACTCGGATTTTATTTCTAAATTTGCACCTCGTTAATTCGAAGCACAACTAACTAACTACATCCGAGGTATTTATACAAACAAAACTTTTATTATAATTAAAAGTCAAATTGTACAAAACACATCGGAACAAAACAACAAATTAAAATGTCACATCTAGAACCAGAAGCAAAAATATTTGCGTGTTCTCAAAGTGTACACTTAGCAGAACAAATAGCTCAAAACTATGGAATTCCGTTAGGTAAAGTTACGTTCTCTCAATATAGTGATGGTGAATTTCAACCTTCTTATGAAGAATCAATAAGAGGATTACGCGTTTTTATTGTGTGCTCTACATTTCCTAGCGCAGACAATTTAATGGAACTTTTGTTAATGATTGATGCTGCTAAAAGAGCTTCAGCAAGACACATAACTCCGGTAATTCCTTACTTTGGATACGCAAGACAAGATAGAAAAGACAAACCAAGAGTGCCGATTGGAGCAAAACTAGTAGCAAAACTATTAGAAACTGCCGGAGCAACTAGAATTATGACCATGGATTTACATGCCGATCAAATTCAAGGTTTCTTCGAAAAACCAGTAGACCACTTGTTTGCCTCAACGATATTCTTACCTTATGTAGAAAGTTTAGGTTTAGACAATTTAACAATTGCATCACCAGACATGGGTGGTTCTAAAAGAGCCTACGCCTACTCTAAATTTTTAGAATCTGATGTAGTAATTTGTTACAAGCAAAGAAAAGTTGCCAACGTTATTGACACCATGGAATTGATTGGTGATGTAAAAGGTAGAAACATCATTCTTGTAGACGACATGATCGACACAGGAGGAACATTAGCAAAAGCAGCCGATTTAATGATAGAAAAAGGTGCATTAAGCGTAAGAGCAATTTGTACACACGCTATTTTATCGGGTGAAGCTTACGAAAAAATAGAAAATTCTAAATTATTAGAATTAATAGTTACCGATTCTATTCCGTTAAAGAAAGAATCCAAAAAAATAAAAGTAGTGAGTTGTGCACCACTTTTTGCAGAAGTAATGCACATGGTACAACACAACAATTCCATCAGCGGAAAATTCCTGATGTAGAATGAAGTTTGTAGTTTATAGTTCAAAGTTTATGGTTTACGCCAAGATAACAACAAACTAAAAACCACAAACCCCAAACAAGTAATTTTTTATTAATTATATATTTTACAATGAAATCAATTTCAATTAAAGGATCAGAAAGAGAAAGCGTGGGCAAGGTAGCAACCAAAGCGGTACGTAATGCTGGAATGGTTCCTTGCGTTATTTACGGAGGAAGTCAACCAGTACATTTTCAAGCAGAAACAAAAGCTTTCAAAAGTTTGGTTTACACTCCAAATGCGCACACAGTTGCCATTGATTTGGATGGAAAAACTTACAACGCAATTCTTCAAGACATTCAGTTTCACCCAGTAAGTGATGCAATTTTACACATTGACTTCTTCCAATTAAGTGATGACAAAGAAATCATCATGGAAGTACCAGTTAAAATTACAGGAACTTCTCCAGGTGTACTTTTAGGAGGTGTGTTAAACTTAAATCAAAGAAGATTAAAAGTGAAAGCTTTACCAAAAAATCTTCCAGATTTCGTTGAAGCAAACATTTCAGAATTGCAAATGGGTAACAAATTATATGTAACTAAATTAGCTGCAGATAATTTCAAATTAATGCACCCAGACAATACAGTTGTAGCTCAAGTGAAGATCTCTCGTGCTGCAATGAAAGCTGCTCAAGAAGCTGCAAAAGCAGAAAAAGGAGCAAAAAAGAAAAAATAATTTCTTTAAATACACTACAAGAAAGCATCAGGAAACTGGTGCTTTTTTTATTTAGGAACGAACCGCTCGGGCATTCTAGCAATCCTTATTCCTGCTTTACATTCCATCTCGTCCCAAAAGACGAGATTCCATTGCAATCAGGGTTAGTTAGTAATCCATTTGCACAAAGTTTCACGTTTAAAACAAATATCTTACTTTTACCACATGAATTGGTTTTCAAAATTATTCCATAAAAAAGAACAAGAAATTATAGACCCAATGAAGAAATTCCTTATCGTTGGCTTAGGCAATATTGGCATAGATTACGTAAATACGCGCCACAACATCGGCTTTAAAATACTAGACCATTTTGCTAGAAAAGAAAGTATAAACTTTCAAACTGCAAAATTGGGTGATGTAGCCGAATTTAAAATTAAAGGAAGAAGCTTGCTTCTTTTAAAACCAAACACCTTCATGAACCTAAGCGGAAAAGCAGTGAAATATTGGATGGAAAAAGAAAATATTCCTAAAGAAAATATTCTTATAATTACTGACGATTTAAACCTTTCCTTTGGAACCATAAGAATAAAAACCAAAGGAAGTGATGGCGGCCACAACGGATTAAAAAACATCCAACTGCTATTAAATTCAACCGAATATCCACGTTTCAGATTCGGGATAAGCGACCAATTCAAAAAAGGACAACAAGTAAATTACGTTCTTGGCGAATGGAGCGAAGAAGAAAAAACCAACTTAAAAGAACGATTAGAATTGGCTTCAGAAATCATTACATCATTTGCTTTAGCAGGATTAAATGAAACTATGAACACATTTAATGGTAAATAATAAATCTATTTTAGTACCTTTATTTTTTTAAACAATTTAAAATGAAACAATTACTTATTATTCCGATAGCAGTTTTAACCTCGTGCTGTTGCACAAATAAAACTACGGCATCAAAAGAAAAAGAGGCTAATTTAAATACGATAGAAACTGTGTCAACGATTAACTCAGATTGCCCAACGGATGGGAAATGTACCGTTCAAGTTTTAAAAAACAAAAGCATGAACGTGTTAACCGATGAAATCGGAGCCGTTTATTACAGCGCCGAAGACAATGCAGACAAATCGATTATCATTTATAAATACGAAAGAAACGTTCCAAAAGGATTACAAGATGCTGACTATCGCGAAGAAATAGTTTTTGAAATAGACAATTCAGAACCCGTAATTAACAAAAACGATTTTACTTTACAAAGTACCAAAATGCTTTACGGACGCTTCTGCTTCTGCCGAGGTCAAACTGGTTTTTACAAAGTTGGTAAAGGCAATCTTGAGCTAGAAAACAAAAACAATCAAATTCAATTTAAATTAGATTTTACAGTTAGTGAAGTTCCACAAACAATAAAAACTATAAACTATACAATCAAAAATTAAGCTTAGTAAATTATAAACAACAAAAAAGCCCAACAAATGTTGGGCTTTTTCTATAAGTCATTGCGATTACTCAACAACAATTTTCTTAACTTCTTTTCTATTTCCATCTTGAACAGTTACAAGATAAACACCAGCTTGAACATCATCCAATTGTAAATTTTGATCAATAAAACCAGTATTAGCATAAGATCTATTGAAGATTTCTCTTCCTCTCATATCATGAACTGCAATTTTAATTTCTTCATTTGAATTAGAACTGAACTTCACATTGAAATCTCCATTATTTGGATTTGGATAAACCACAAAATCTTTAATTTCGAAATCATCGTTTGCTAATGTCACAGTCGTTGTAGATGAACATATATTAAATGTAAAACTGTTTAATGTTCCGTCATTTGGAACTGCAACGTCTGCAATTGCAATTCTCCAATTTCCTAATGAACTTGTTCCGTTAAAAGCGCTTAAAGTATTTAATGGTTTGTAAGTATTTGAACCTGCTATACCTGCACAATTAAGATTTGCACCAGCATCATCAAAAGTAGTAACCATATTACTTGATAAAAATGATGAGCATCCTTGTTGATACAAAATTCGGATTTGTCCAACTGTTGTAGCACCTGGAGGCAATACACCAACATATAAATCATTAATTTTTGTATGTGTAATATTTAAAGAAACATTCATATCAGAAATAACAAAATTATCTGGCACTGAAACCTGACCAACAATTTGCCATGATAGTGGATCTTGAGCTGTAATTGGCGTAGCCGGCGAAGCTGTATAATTATTACAAGTCACAACAGTACTTACTTGATATCCTAAAGAAAATGATTTTGATACTGCATAAAATATATTACCTACAGACTCAACAATAATTCTACAATAAGGCGCAGAAACACTTGGCATTGTAACAGATTGTGTTCCATCGTTAGGCGTATTAGCCAATAGTGTTGTAAATGTAGCACCAGCATCTGTAGACACTAAAATATTTACGTTTGCTGTATTAATACCGTTTGCTGTTGTACCTGCAACATCCCATGTTAAAGTTTGTGTTGATCCTGGAGACCACGATGTATTTTCAACACTTGGATTTGTAACTATAAATGGCCCAACACTAGAAACATTTACAACCATATCATCTCTGTTTGTCATTCCACCACCTGCTCTATTATCTCTAACAGTTAATGCAAAATTCATAGTTCTAGCAACGTTAGGAACAACTTCCCATGTTGGAGCTAAATTCCCTTGTAAAACATCTTCAAATCTTGGCATATATCTATTTGGCGAAGCACTTGGAGAAACTGATCTAAAGTTTGGACCTGTAGTTGCTGTATTTAAAGGTGGCGTTGTTGAAGCAGCGGTTTGGAGGTTATATTGTTCCCAGCAATAAGTTAAAGCATCACCATTGGCATCAGTTGCAGCGCCTTTTAAAACAAAAGCTGTACCTCTTGGAATAGTATAATCTACACCAGCTTGAACTACAGGAGCTGTATTTCCGTTAGCAGTAACTGTTGCGCACGCTCCACCGCCAAGTACAAATGCACTCATTTGAAAAATACTTCTAGCATGAAAATAATCATTAGAATTGCTTTGCACATTAGGCGCACATATTCCAGCATAACCCATTATAGTACTTGCACTTCCTGGTTCATAAGCTGAATCTGCTGAACGATTACAATTATTATTTTGTGTATGAGATGCACCCCACTGGTGTCCCATTTCGTGAGCTGTATAGTCAATATCAAATGGATCTCCTACTGGACTTAGTTGACCTGTTATTCCTCTAGCTTTACCACTTCCACAAACAGAGCCCAGTTGAGCTATCCCAGAATCAGTGGTACAAAAACCGTGACCAATATCATAATTAGATGATCCAATTGCTGAATCAACTATTGGCTGAATCTCATCAAGCATAGCAGGTGAATTTGTGAAATCATCTGCATCAATAAAAATAATTAAATTGTTGTTAGCAACAAGGTTCATTCTTAAAGACATTTCTCTTTCATAAACACCATTCAATCTGGTCATACTTACAACCATTGCCGATAATACAACTGCTTTTTTCTGTGCCAAAGTTGCAGAAGCTGGAGTTCCAGCAGCATTTAAATGGAAAGCAGAATACTCCACTGTACAAGCAATAGCTAAACGATATTGTCTAAAGTTACCATCGTTAATCATCGTTTCGTCTGTAGAGAATTTACCTTGATCTAATGAAAATTCACTTTCATTTGTTAGACAACCAAAACTTCTAGGACTCACTATATTTTTTCTATTATAAATGATATAGTTGTTTAAGTCTTTAGTATAAGTATCGATGTAATAAGTACCTAAATCACTAGTAACTGACATGGCATGTAATCCAAAATCAGTTACACTAAAACGTAATGTAGTTTTTGGATTATCAACACCTTTTGCAATGTAAGATTTAATTCCAGGAAATTTAATTGCCAATCCTTCCTCCATTACAGGAGCATCATAAACAATATAATTTTCAATAACTCCATTAGAGTTTGGAAAAGGAACAACAACATTTGAAGTAATTCCCGATTGGTCATTTGGAGCATTTTGTAATAATGATTTGAAAGCATTCAAGTCAAGCGAATACAAGTTGAATTCAGTTGGTACTGTAGCACGATCAAATTTAGTCAATGTACTTAATCGCTCTTCTGTAGTTTTATTCCAAAGATTTTGTGAAAACCCTGAAAAGAAAACAACGGTTAGAGCAATTGAAAAGAGTAATTTCTTTTTCATATTTATTTGAGTTTAATTTTAGCAAATCTATAAAATATTGTTCATTTTAAATAAATTTTAACAAATTCTAAGTTATTCTGAATTATAGATAAAAAAGGATTCGCATTGCGAACCCTTTTTTTATTTAGATATTTGAAAATTATTCTACAACAATTTTCTTAACCTCTTTTCTGTTTCCATCTTGAACAGTTACAAGATACACTCCAGCTTGAACACTGTCTAATTGTAGATTTTGATCAATTAAACCCGTATTAGAGTACGATTTATTAAAAATTTGTCTACCTCTCATATCAACAACTCCCACTTTAATTTCATTGTTTGAAGATGAATTAAATTTAATATTAAAAGTTCCGTTGTTTGGGTTTGGATACAAACTAAAGTTATCTAAACCGAAATTTTCTAAGGCTAATGCAGCTGTTTGACCACAAACTGTTAAAGTATAAGAAACAACATTTCCAGTGTCATCCGCAGCTAAATCTCTTACACCAACACGCCAGTTCCCATTTGGGTTTAAACCATTAAATACCGACAAGGATGATGCTGGAACTACAGTACCTGTTATAGTTGGGGCACAAACTAAAGCAGCACCTTGGTCATCAAATGTTGCATTAATATTATCATTGCTTGTACAAGATCTATTGAAAACTGTTGATTGCGTTGTTGGAAGCATTGGTCCTTCTAAAACAACTTGAAGATCAGAAACATAAGTATGTGTTAAATTTACAGCTAAGTTTACATCTGAAATATTTGATGTTGTTGGCACATTAATTGAACTGAAAGTATACGCTGTAGTATTATCTGGAATGGCAAAACCAGTATTCATTGTATAAGTATTACAAGTATTTGATATTACATATCCAACTGCAATATTTTTAGAAAGTGCATAGAATATATTTCCAACAGCTTCAATCATAATTCTACAATTTGGCGTTGCTGTACCTGGCGCAGTTATTACCTGAGAACCATCATTAGGTGTATTTGCAACTAATGTATTAAATGTAGTTCCACCATCCGTAGAAATTAAAATATTTACATTGGCAGTATTGATTCCATTTGCAGTTGTTCCTGCAACGTCCCATGTTATAGTTTGAGTTGAACCAACTGGCCATGATGTATTATCTACACTTGGACTAGTAATTTGGAATGGTCCAACGGTAGCAACGTTTACAACCATATCATCTCTGTTGGTCATTCCACCACCTGCTCTATTATCTCTAACTGTTAAAGCAAAATTCATAGTTCTAGCCACATTAGGAACAACTTCCCAAGTCGGCGTTAAATTTCCTTGCAAAACATCAGCAAACCTTGGCATGTATCTATTTGGTGAAGCGCTTGGTGATACCGATCTAAAGTTTGGACCTGTAGTTGCAGTACTTAAAGGTGGCGTTGTTGAAGCAGCGGTTTGGAGGTTATATTGTTCCCAGCAATAAGTTAATGCATCACCATTTGCATCAGTTGCAGCACCTTTTAAAATAAAAGCTGTACCTCTTGGAATAGTATAATCTACACCGGCTTGAACAACAGGTGCTGTATTTCCGTTCGCAGTAACCGCACCACAAGTACCACCACTTAAAACAAAGGTTGTCATTTGTAAAATACTTCTCGCGTGGAAATAATCATTAGAATTACTTTGAACGTTAGGCGCACAAATACCCGCATAACCCATTATTGTACTTGCACTACCTGGCTCATAAGCTGAATCTGGCGAACGATTACAATTATTATTTTGTGTATGAGATGCACCCCATTGGTGTCCCATTTCATGAGCGGTATAGTCAATATCAAATGGATCTCCTACTGGATTTAATTGACCTGTAATTCCTCTTGCTTTACCGTTTGCATTTGTACCAGTATTATTACAAACAGATGAAAGTTGTGCAACTCCTGAATCGGTAGTACAAAAACCGTGACCCATGTCATAATTAGCCGATCCAATTGCTGTATCAACAACTGTTTGAATTTCATTAATCATCGCTGGAGAATTTGTAAACGCATCCGAATCGATAAAAATAATTAAATCATTGTTAGCTATAAGATTCATTCTTAAAGACATTTCTCTTTCGTAAACACCATTTAATCTTGTCATACTAACAACCATTGCTGATAATACGACTGCTTTTTTCTGTGCTAAAGTTGCTGAAGCTGGAGTTCCAGCCGCTGTTAAATGGAAAGCAGCATACTCAACTGTACAAGTAATAGCTAAACGATATTGTCTAAAATTACCATCATTAATCATAGTTTCATTAGTAGAAAATTTACCTTGATCTAATGTTAATTCACTTTCATCAGTTAAACAACCAAAGTTTCTTGGACTTGTTATATCTTTTCTGTTATAAACAATATAGTTATTCAAATCCTTTGTGTAAGTGTCAATGTAATATGTACCTAAATCACCAGAAACCGACATAACGTGTAACCCAAATTCGGTCACACTAAAACGCAACGTAGTTTTTGGATTGTTAATTCCTTTTGCGATGTACGATTTTATGCCTGGAAATTTAATTGCCAAACCTTCTTCCATTACTGGAGCATCGTAAACAATATAATTTTCAATAACGCCATTCGAATTTGGAAAAGGAACAACCACATTTGATGTAATTCCTGACAAATCATTTGGAGCATTTTGAATTAATGATTTGAAAGCATTCAAG
>NZ_DQDX01000073.1:6319-9720 GCF_003525665.1 Flavobacterium sp. | reverse complement strand
TTCTATAACGTAATTCACCATTAAAACTAAGCTGTCTTTGTAAATTGAATCTGGGAAATTTTGAATTAAAGCGAGTGCTTCTTGTTGGAATTGCGCCATTTTTTGTTCGGCATAAGTTAGTCCGTTTTTGTCTTTTACAAATTGGATTACTTCTTTCACTCGTTTTTTGTCTTTGTTGTGATTTTTAATCGAATTGATGCACCAACTTTTTTCTTTGCTCGAACAATTATTCAAAGCATAAATTAATGGCAACGTCATTTTTTGCTCTTTGATATCAATTCCTGTTGGTTTTCCGATGGCTTCATCGGTGTAATCGAATAAGTCGTCTTTTATTTGAAAAGCCATTCCGATTAGTTCACCAAATTTTCTCATGGTTTCTACTTGAACCTCATCATCAGAAACTGATTTGGCTCCGAGTGCACAACAAGCAGCAATAAGCGTTGCTGTTTTTTGACGAATGATTTCGTAATAAATATCTTCGGTAATATCAAGTCTTCGGGCTTTTTCTATTTGAAGTAATTCGCCTTCACTCATTTCGCGAACGGCAACAGAGATTATTCGGAGTAAATCGAAATCTCCATGATCTATTGAAAGTAATAAACCTTTGGAAAGCAAATAATCGCCAACAAGAACAGCAATTTTATTTTTCCACAGCGCGTTTATTGAGAAAAAACCTCTTCTTCTGTTACTATCATCAACAACGTCATCATGAACTAAAGTTGCAGTATGAATTAATTCGATTACACAGGCACCGCGATAGGTTCGCTCATTTACAGTTCCGCCCGAAAGCATTTTGGCTGTTAAGAAAACAAACATCGGTCGCATTTGTTTTCCTTTTCGGTTTACTATGTAATAGGTAATTCTGTTTAACAACGCCACTTTGGACGACATTGATTCGTAGAACTTCTTTTCGAAAAGTTCCATCTCAGTCAGAATGGGCTGTTTTATTTGTGAAGTGATGTTCATTATTGAATACAAAAATAACGCTTTTTGTATTTAGAAAAAAAGTTGTTGATATAATCTTAACTTTTGACTAAGACAATTACTAATTAGCCCTGATTACTTCACATTGTGTATATTTCCATTTGTGTTCAGTGAACTACGTTTGGAATGGAAATCCTTTCTTTTAAGTGCCTTGGGTTAAAACCCAAAGGCAATTAAAAGAAAGATTGGAATGGAAAGCAGGAATACGGATTGCAAAAAATGCCCGAACGATTCGCTCCAAAAAAAACTAGGCTTCTTTATTGGCCAATTGACCACAAGCTGCGTCAATATCTTTACCACGACTGCGACGTACTTTCACGACAATTCCTGCTTTTTCAAGTTCTTTAATGTACAAATTAACCGATTTTTCTGAAGCTTGTTGGAATTCGCCATCATCGATTGGGTTGTATTCGATTAAATTGACTTTACACGGAACGTATTTACAGAATTTAACCAAAGCATCAACAGCTTGTTTATTGTCGTTGATTCCTTTCCACACAACATATTCGTAGGAAACTTTGGACTTGGTTTTTCTGTACCAATATTCTAAACTTTCGCGTAAATCTTTTAGTGGAAAATTGGAACTGAATGGCATTATCTTGGCGCGAACTTCATCTATTGCTGAGTGAAGTGATACTGCGAGTTTGAATTTCACATCATCATCGGCCATTTTTTTAATCATTTTTGGAATTCCAGATGTGGAAACCATGATTCTTTTGGGTGACATTCCAAGACCTTCGTCGGAAGTTATCATTTCGATGGCTTTGATGACGTTGTTGTAGTTCATCAAAGGTTCGCCCATTCCCATGAAAACGATGTTGGAAAGTGGTCGGTTGTGATATAATTTGCTTTCGTTATCTATGGCAAGAACTTGGTCGTAAATTTCGCCAGGTTCTAGATTTCGCATTCTTTTTAAACGAGCTGTTGCACAGAAATTACAATCTAAACTACAACCAACTTGCGATGAAACACATGCTGTTGTTCTGGTTTCTGTTGGAATTAGCACGCTTTCTACAACCAATCCATCGTGAAGTCGAACGGCGTTTTTTACTGTTCCGTCTTCGCTGCGTTGCATTTGGTCTACCTTGATGTGATTGATTACAAAATTGGCTTCGAGCATGGCACGCGTTTCTTTGGAAAGATTGGTCATGTCGTCAAAACTATGTGCGCCTTTGCTCCACAACCATTCGTAAACTTGATTTCCACGAAAAGCTTTGTCGCCGTTGGTTACAAAAAATTCTCTAAGTAGTTCTTTAGAAATGGCTCTGATGTCTTTTTTCTCAATCATGGTACAAAGGTAAAAACAATTTGTGGATTTTAATTTGCTAATCTTTTAATTATATTTTATGTTTACATCAAACTACTTTAGGAATGAAACAAGGACTACTTTTCTTTTTTATATTTAGTTGGACGTTTATCTTTGCACAAAGTGATTATGTTCCGGTTGAAAATAATGATAAAGATGGCAATTACAATAATAGAACAAACATTGTAAAACTGGATTCAATTAATAAAATCACTTTTATCAAATTAGATTCCAGAAGTTCGGTAAAACTCTCTGGGTTATGGTTTGATTTTGACCATGTGAACTACAAAAAAGAGGGACTTGTACCCTATTCTCAAATTTTTGTAGATGATAACAATACGATGTTTGAAATTCTTATTTTTAGTGTTAAAGCTCACCGAAAAATCTCAGGATACTTTAACTACAAAGATTTTAGTAAAGATTACCCACAAATAATTAAAAAAGCAAACGGAGAAATAATTTCGACGCAAATTAATAAAGAAAAAAACTTCAAGTTATTCAAAGTAAAAATGCCTTCACAATTCAATAAAGATGTGATTTTTACTAGCTACCATTTAATTGGCGGAAAAAATAATGATATTTATAGAATGGTTTTATACAACGTCGATGAAGCTAATTTTGAAAATTTTGACAAATTTTTAATGAACACTTTTAACAACAATTAATCTCGCTTAGTAATGAATAAGTCACTACTTTTTATACTTCTTTTAATGAACGCTGGATTTTGTTTTGGGCAAAGTGATTATGTTCCAACAGAAAAAAAAGATAAAGCTGGATATAATGGTAAAACAAATATAAATGCTTTTGATTCAATTTCTAACTTTACGGAAGTAAAATTATATAGTGACAAACAAAACATTAAACTACAAGGGAAATGGTATGATTTTCACTATGCTAAATATGAGCGTGAAAATTTTGTTTCACATTGTCCACTTTTTGTAGATGAAAATGATGCTGTATTAGAGATAGGAATATTTGACAAAAAATTTCATAGCGTATTTACAGGATATTATGACTATAAAGATTTTAGTGGAGATTACCCACGAACAATTAAAAAAGCAAAAGGAGAAATAATTTCTACACAAATTGATAAAGAAAAAAACTTCAAGTT
>NZ_DQDX01000073.1:0-6189 GCF_003525665.1 Flavobacterium sp. | reverse complement strand
GTTATTTACAACATCAATGAAACCAATTTTGAAAATTTTGATAAATTTTTAATCGACACTTTTAACAATAACTAATTATGCATTTCCTATCAGAAGAATTAGAACTTTATATCGAGCAACATTCACAGAATGAACCCGAATTATTAGCGCAATTAAACAAAGAAACGTACCAAAAAATATTGCTTCCGCGAATGTTGAGCGGACATTTTCAAGGTAGAGTTTTGAGTATGCTTTCTAAATTAATTCGACCATTAAATATTCTTGAAATTGGAACTTATACTGGATATTCTGCGCTTTGTTTGTGCGAAGGAATGCAAGAAAACGGTTTGCTTCACACCATTGATATTAAAGAAGAATTGGTAGATTTTCAGCGAAAATATTTTGATAAATCTCCATGGGGAAACCAAATTGTGCAACATCTTGGCGAAGCGATTGACATCATTCCAACAATAGATTTGAAGTTTGATTTGGTTTTTATTGATGCTGATAAAGAAAATTACATCAACTATTTTAATCTAATAGTTCCAATGATGAATAAAGGCGGAATTATCCTGTCGGACAATGTTCTTTGGAGCGGAAAAGTCCTGGAAGAAGTTCATCCGAATGATATTTCGACCAAAGTTTTATTAGAATTCAACAAACTTGTAAATGAAGACAAACGAGTAGAAACTGTTTTGCTTCCTATTCGTGACGGATTAACTGTAAGTCGTGTGTTGTAAATTATTACCAATTTGCAAAAGAAATTCCTATTCCGAGCGAAGTTTGGCTGTGATTGTAATCGACTAAAGTTTCACCATAACCATGAAACGCTTGCACGTGACCGCGAAGATGACCTTCTATTGGAAACACATAATTTAATTGCATTCCGCCATATTTAAGCGAGTTAAATGGATGCGTTATGATGGCATTAAATTCGTGGTTATAGTACGTATAAGATAAGTCGAGTTCTCCGTTACCAATATATTTTGTTATTAATGGATTTTCATCTTCTTCATCACTTAGTCGTATCCAAGGTTTAAAGATGACGTCCCAATTTCCAATTTCGTAACCAACGTTGAAGATAATTCGGTTCCAACTTCTTGACAGCGGTAAATCTTTTCCATTCGATTGATGGTTGATTGCGATACTAGTTGTTCGCAATTTTCCTCCAAAAAGTGGTTTGTTTAGTGGGAAATTCAAAATTATTTCGGGTTCGTAATTAAGTTCCCTAAATGATCTTGACAATTTTTTATTGTACACTTGCCAATGTGCTTTTTGCGTATAAGCAATCCATAAATCACCACAACCCCAAAAAATAGATTGCATCACTTTGGATTTAAAACTCAGCTGAAACTTGGCTTCAAAATTGTTGTAATCTTGACGTTCTTCTGAAGCATAATCTGGATTCTCACTAATAGGAAATTTGTTGGTTTTACTTGTCCAACGACCAGCAGTAATGTAAATAGGTTTGTAGGAAACCAATCTAAAAGTTCCTTTTCTAAAAATACTATCTAATTCCCATTGTTGTGAGAAACTCTTTCGAATAATACGGCGTTGATTTACTTGAGGCTGACTTTGTGCGAAACCAATTTGAAAAAATAAAAAAGACACAATAGCACTTAAAATTAACTTCTTAAATTTGGACTTCATTTAGTACTTTTTTTGATTAAGAACATTAATTTTTATTTTTTTTCTTCAGATTTTAATTACTTCAACTGCAACTTATTTACTATAAAATAATTGTATCCTTTGTAGAACAGAAATCCGAAAATACTACCGAAAACATATCCAGTTAGAATGTCTAACGGAAAGTGTAAGCCTAAGTAAATTCTGCTGTAAGCGAATATAAGAGGAAATGAAAACACTAAAAAAGCATATTTATAATAGCGTTTCATAATCATATATACGAAAACTGCCGTTGCCATAGAATTGACGGCATGACCCGAAAAATAACTAAAGGAACTACTTGATTTTACGACTCTAATTATATCTTTAATTTCGGGATCATTACAAGGTCGTAATCGTTGAAATGTATTCTTGAAAAGGTTTGCCGTTTGATCACAAACCACTATCAAAACAGCAATAAAAACTAGTGCTGTCACTAAACTTTTAGTATCTAATTTTTTATACAAAAGATAAAAAACCAATAAAAAAAGCGGCAGCCAATGCAACTGCTTGGTGATTATCAACCAAAATCCGTCGTAAGTTGCCGAACCCAATCCATTCAAAAAAACCAATAACTCTTTATCGAGTGCAATTACTTTTTCGAGCATTACATTTGGCGTTTTATTGGACCCGTTAAATCGTCAATACTAGAAGTAACGTCTTGTTTGATTTGATCTAATGGATTAGTCAAATTAGTATCTAGACTTCCTTTCACGCTTTCTACTTCTGAGTTGAAAACATTAGTTAAATCTTTCATTGAAGTATCCAATCCGTTGGCTTGAGCACTTTTATTGATTTCGCTTTTAATTTCGTTAGTAGCATTTTTTAACTGCGCCATTCCTTTACCCAAGTTACGTGCTATAACCGGAATTTTATCTGAACCAAAAAGCATTAAGGCAATAAAAATTATAAAAATCATTTCGCCGCCACCAATTCCAAACATAATCTAACTGTATTAATTATAAGACTGCAAAGTTACAAACTACCGCAGGTATAAATGAAAATTAATCGTTAATTTAATCAAATTTAGATTTTACTTCTTGTTTTGGCCAAGTGTTGTTAGAAACATCAACGTCTGCAGTTTCAAGTTTTGGGTCAACTACAATTTTTGTAACGGCTTTGCTAGTAGCAAAAGTTCTGTTGGCCGTTTTGTCGTTCATTCTCCAAATTTGTGCTGGGAAATGATGATTTTCTGTAGTTCCGTCTTCAAATGTAAGTTCAACCAAAATTGGCATTACTAATTCACCTGGTTTTTCAAAAGTTACTTGGTAGAAATATTTAGGCGATTTTAATTTGGCTTGCTCTTCTTTAGAAAAAGTTTGATTAATATATTCGTCTAATGCTTTGCTGTCTTTAATTTCAAATGGTTTGTTAAGTGACGGTTTGTAACTTTCACTTCCATCGGCAATCATAAACACCATCGGACCTTCGATTCTATTTCTTCTTCTTCTAGTTTTTAAGAATTCTTCTGTTTCTTTAGATGGTTCGTTGCTTACAAAATACTTTTTCACTTCTTTAATTCCGATGTCATTGGTATCTGTTGTATAAAACCAACCTCTCCAATACCAGTCTAAATCAAATGCCGAAGCATCTTCCATAGTTCTAAAGAAATCTTCTGGTGTAGGATGTTTAAATTTCCATCTATTAGCATAAGTTTTAAATGCGTAATCGAATAATTCTCTTCCCATTACAGTTTCACGAAGAATATTTAAAGCAGCAGCAGGTTTACCGTAAGCGTTATTTCCAAACTGACGAATACTTTCTGAATTAGACATAATTGGTTCTAAACCTTTTTGATCACCGCTCATGTAAGGAACGATATTTTTTGCCGGACCACGATCTGCTGGGAAATTTGGATCCCATTCCATCAATGCCATATATTCCATGAACGAGTTTAAACCTTCATCCATCCAAGTCCATTGGCGCTCATCAGAATTTACAATCATTGGAAAAAAGTTATGTCCAACTTCGTGAACAATAACGCTAATCATTCCGGTTCTAGTTCTTTCTGGAGTAACTCCATCTGGTCCAGGACGACCAAAATTCCAACAAATCATTGGATATTCCATACCTTGATCTTCGGCATTTATCGAAATTGCTTTTGGATAAGGATAATCAAAAGTGTGGCTCGAATAACTTTTTAAAGTATGTGCAACGGCACGAGTAGAATATTCACCCCAAAGCGGATTTCCTTCTTTTGGATAAAGTGAAATTGCCATAGTATTTCTTGTTGCCAACTTTACAGCCATGGCATCATACATGAATTTTCTTGATGTTGAAATTCCGAAATCACGAACATTTGTTGCTTTAAATTTCCATGTTTTTTTCTTGTCAGAAAATCCTTTTTCTGCAGCTTCGGCTTCGGCTTGAGTAACAACAACTACTGGTTTATCGAATGTTTTTTCGGCTAATTGATAACGTTCTAGTTGTGCTTTAGTAAATACTTCACTTCTATTTAATAAATCACCTGTTGCTTCAAGAATATGATCGGCTGGAACGGTAATGTTAACTTCGAAATCTCCAAATGGTAAAGCAAATTCGCCTGAACCCCAAAATTGTTGATTCTGCCAACCTTCAACATCATTATAAACCGCCATTCTTGGATAGAATTGAGCTATGACGTATAAATTGTTTCCGTCTTTATCAAAATGTTCGTATCCAGAACGACCGCCATCAAGACGATAATTATTGATGTTGTACCACCATTTTATAGAGAACGAAATTTTCTCCTTGTATTTTAAGGGTTTGTCCAATTCGATACGCATCATCGTTTGATTAATGGTATATTTCATTGGTTTCCCAGAAGCATCTTTTACATATTCTATATTGAAACCACCGTCAAAATCTTCTTCAAGATATTTTCTTGAAAATCCTTTCGGACTTGCAGCTGGATCGGTTACATTACTTTCAACTAGTGGCGAAAGCGATTTTCTAGATTGCTGATTTTGGTCCAATTGCATCCACATGTAATCTAAAGATTCTTTGGCGTTATTGGTATAAGTCACAGTCTCTTCACCGTAAAGTTTTGTGTTTTTATCGTCAAGTTCAATATTGATTTTATAGTCTGCTTTTTGCTGATAATATTCTGGTCCAGGTGCGCCAGATGCAGTTCTGTACATATTTGGTGTTGCCAACAAATCGTACATTTGCTTAAATTTATCAGGATTTTTTTCGCTTTGAGTTTTTGGTTTTGGTGTTTCTTGAGCAAAAAGAACACATGGCAAAACAAGTAGTAGACTAAAAAACTGCTTCATAATAGTTGACTGTTTGAAGCTATAAATGTACTATTTTTTACTTTAGAACAAACTTTTTGAAATTATTTTAACATTCCGTTAGTTTTTTCAGCAGTTAAAAGTAGACTGTGTTTTTCTCCGTTAAAATTTGCTTGAATGATATTTTGTTGCTCGTCATAAATTTCGGTTAGCACCGAATTCTGAATTTCTAATGTTTTAATTTTAGAAATTTCTTTACTGTTTAGATAACAAATAAGCACATTATTTTCAAGTTCTTTGCTTAAAAAGTTCATTGCTTTTTGTTCTCCATTAACCTTAACAACAAATTTCTCTGCAAGGTATTTTTTCAATAGAACAACATCATTTTCAGATTCTTTGTCTTCACCAAGAAATGTTTTTTTATTGTATTTTTTTTCTAAAGCAATGTTTAAATCGTCTACAAAAATTCGGGTTGTAATTTGCAGCATTTTTTTCTGTTGAGCGAATTCAACTTTGTAAATAGCAACATAAAACTTGTGAACCGTCATGGACGACAGCGTCACAAAAAGCAAAAGCAGAATACTATTTCTAAAAACATTTTTCATGGTTCAAAACTACTAAATTATTAGTCATTAATTTTATTAAATTCTTCTCCTTTTTTTGTCAAATAATCTACCAACGCCAACTGATTTTCTGGTTTTAACAACCATTTTTCTTGTCGTTCATCGGTTGAACAGAAATTTAAAAATCGTCCCACTTCTTCCTCTTTCACTTTTAATGTGTTTGTAAAAAAACTTTCATTGAATGATTTTTTTATTGTAGATAAAAATACTTCAGATGAGTTGACTTGCGTGTACTTGGTGTAGGACACTTTTTTAGAGGAACTTGAACCAAAAATAGCTCTTGTGATATTTACAAAATTCAAACCACCAAGCTGTTGCTGATTAAATCCTTGAATGGGCGACAAAACTCGGTCTTTTACTCCAGTAATTTCAAGCTGTGAAAAATCGATTTTTGGCAAATCAATTTTATAAACTGGTTTCACTTTAATACGTTTTGCATCGTAAGCTAAATCTCCAGAAAGCTTAAACGCACCAATTTTTACTTCATCCAGTTGATTGATATTGACATCCAATTCGACCTTAAAAAGTAATCTTTGAAAATCACTCTCTTTTAAAACCACCGAAACCGATTCGAAAACTACACTTGAAAAAACCAAATTATCACCTTCAATTGCAAATATGGAAAATTGTCCTAAATCATCAGAAACAGAAAATGTTCCTTGAGTTAAATTAGTAACAGTAACACGTTCAACCCTCACAGAATCTGACAC
>NZ_DQDX01000202.1:4207-4417 GCF_003525665.1 Flavobacterium sp. | reverse complement strand
GAATTACGAAAATTTTCTCGCTCATTTCACGTGTGATTTCGAAAGTAGATTTTAAATCGGCTCCAGTCTTTTCTACAATTTTATCCATGATAGATTTGTAGAGCGTGTTCATTCCTGGATCATTGAATTGTGATGCGATAGTACCAAAAATTGGCATCGTATCTACATTTTCATCCCACAAATTATGATTGCGTTGGTATTGTTTTTTAA
>NZ_DQDX01000202.1:0-4011 GCF_003525665.1 Flavobacterium sp. | reverse complement strand
TTGCGTTGGTATTGTTTTTTAACATCACGGATGGCATCTAATGCACCACGCTTGTCAAATTTATTTAGCGCTACTAAATCGGCAAAATCCAACATATCGATTTTTTCCAATTGTGTTGCAGCACCGAATTCTGGTGTCATTACGTATAGTGAAACATCAGAATGATCCATAATTTCGGTATCACTTTGACCAATTCCAGAAGTTTCTAGAATAATGATATCGTATTTTGCAGCTTTCAAAACTTCGATTGCTTCATTTACATATTTTGACAAAGCCAAATTCGATTGACGTGTTGCCAACGAACGCATGTAAACTCTAGAATTATTGATGGCATTCATACGAATTCTATCGCCTAAAAGTGCACCACCAGTTTTACGTTTTGATGGATCTACAGAAATTAATCCGATAGTTTTTTCTGGAAAATCGATTAAAAATCTTCTCACCAATTCATCAACTAGCGATGATTTTCCTGCTCCACCAGTTCCTGTAATTCCTAAAACCGGAATTTTATTAGTTTCATTTTTCTTGTGAATTTCATCAAAAGCAGCTTTTGCAATTTCTGGAAAATTCTCTGCTGCCGAAATTAATCGTGCAATTGCAGTTGGATTTTTATCTTCTATGTGAGCTAATTCATCCGTTAATTTATCACCAATTGGATAATCTGAACGTTGAACCAAATCGTTAATCATTCCTTGCAATCCCATCGCACGACCATCATCTGGAGAGTAAATTCTTTCTATTCCGTATTCGTGCAATTCTGAAATTTCTGATGGAAGAATTACGCCACCACCGCCACCAAAAATCTTGATATGACCTGCTCCTTTTTCTTTTAGCAAATCGTACATATATTTGAAATATTCATTGTGTCCGCCTTGGTAAGAAGTCATTGCAATAGCATTAGCATCTTCTTGAATGGCAGTATTTACAACTTCTTCAACACTTCTATCATGACCAAGATGAATTACCTCAACACCAGTTGACTGAATAATTCTTCGCATGATGTTTATGGCAGCATCGTGACCGTCGAAAAGTGAAGCTGCTGTAACAATTCTTACTTTATTTTTAGGAATATAGGGAGTTTGTGGTTCCATTTGTAATTTTTATTCGAATTTAGGTGTGCAATTTACGAATTTAATAATTTTTATCCGATTTAATTCTATAGAAATTATTTTAAGAAATATCTGCAGCCTTAATTTTTGGTAAAATTTGTATCTATTTGATAATTAGCTAATTTTGAAATAAAAAAATCAGTATTAACTTAATTTTAGTGCTATTATTTAATTGAGGCATTATCTTTGTTTACAAGAAGATTATAAATTAACGAAAATAAATAAGTATGAAAATGAACAAGACACTTTTAGTAGCATCGATTTTGTTTTTTGGGACAACGGTTTCTGGATGTGCCGAAATGCAACAAGTTGCTAATCAATTACCCGGAATTTTAAATCAAGGAACTGGAACTCTAGATATTGCTGGAGGATTGAAAGAAGCATTAAACAACGGAATTACAAAACAAGTTTCAAAATTAACGGCTACCGACGGATTTTATAAAAATGCTGCGGTAAAAATTTTACTTCCAGAAGAGTTACAAAAAGTTGATAAAGGATTGCGAAGTATTGGTTTATCCAGTTTAGCTGACGAAGGTTTGAAAGTTTTAAACAGAGCTGCTGAAGATGCAGTTAAAGAAGCAACACCAATATTTGTTGATGCCGTAAAAGGAATGACTTTTAACGATGCCAAAAACATTTTGATGGGAAATGAAAATTCGGCTACGACTTATTTACAAAACAGCACAACAACGGCATTGTACGGAAAATTTAATCCGGTGATAAAAAATTCATTTTCTAAAGTTGGAGCTGATAAAGTTTGGGCAAATATTATTACGAAATACAATTCTATTCCATTAGTTAAAAAAGTAAATCCGGATTTAACCGATTATACAACGACGAAAGCATTAGAAGGAGTTTTTAAAATGGTAGCAGTTGAGGAGAAAAATATTAGAACCGATTTAAATTCAAGAAGTTCAGATTTGTTGAAAAAAGTTTTTGCTTTACAAGACAAAAAATAGTTGCAATGATATGATTCTAACCCTTTAAAAACGTACGGTTTAAGTTGTAGAATAATTTCTACAATGTTTTAATAATCAATAACATAAGAATAACATTATCTTAACATATAGATTAAAAAAATCGTCGGATATTTGCAAAGTAATAGATGAGGATTTATTATTTTGTTTGGTTTAGGTTAGTTAAAGTATGAACCAGTGTTTGGAGAAGCACTGGTTTTTTTATTTATTTTTATTAATAAATAAAATTACTTCTTTGTTAAAAACCGAGGCGTTTTCAACATTTACTACGTGTCCGCAATTTTCAACTACAACCAAAGTTGAAAACTTATAATGATTTTCAACTACTTTTCTAACAGAAGGCAAAAACATATAATCTTCTGCTCCCATGATGTAAAAAGTTGGAATATTAAGTTCTTTTTGTCTAAACCATTTTAATATTGGGTTTATTTCTGCAGTTAATTTAAACCAACGAATGAATTCTTTTTGATACAACTTTTTAGCTTCGTTAATAAACAACAACCTAGATTGTTTATGGTTTTTATTAGGCATAATGATGAAGGCAAAAAACTTATAAAGTACTATGTATGGAAGTACATATTTAAAGATATTACCGAATTTCATTAATACTTGAGATCGAAAATTCATTTTTAATATTGCTCCACCCATGATCATACTTTTCATTCTTTGTGGATTCATTTCTGCTAGTTGCCTAATAACGATTGTACCTAAAGAAATACCAACAAAATGGGAACTCTTAATCTGCAAATGATCTAATACTTCTAGAACATCATTCGCTATCGATTTGAAGGTGTATTTTTTAATTGCAAAGTTTGTCACGTCATTTGAAGAACTACCATGACCTCTTAAATCTAAAAGAAGAACATTAAAATTAGAATGGAACTCTCTAATTTGTTTATACCATATCGACGAACTTCCTCCTGCGCCGTGTACAAAAGTTACCCATTGATTGGAGTCTTTATTGATGTATGTAGTATATGAAATCAAGCTAATTTTTAGTCAAAAATACAAAATCTAGTTGAACAAGTAAGAATTATATTTTCGATTGCAATGTTTTAAAATAATCAAATGCTTTTAAAATTCTGCTTCCGTACCACGAAAACATTTCTCCATCTACAAAAACGGTTTTGGCGTGATGTGTAAATCGACCAAGTTCAAATGCGTGTTCGTCTTTAAAAGGAAAAGGCTCTGATGAAAGAAAAACATAATCTGGATCGCCTTGAATTCGCATTTTTTGGATGATTACTTCTGGATAGCGCTCTTCCCTATTTTCATAAATATTTTCGAACTTATTTAATTTCAACATTTCGTTGATAAACGTATTATTTCCGGCAACCATGTAAGGATTTGCCCAAATAAAATAAGCTGCTTTTTGCAACGGTTTATCTTTCATAAACGCAACAAAATCTGCGTAAGCGAAATTAATTTTATCGGATATTTTTTGTGCTTCGGTACGTTTATTGAATAGTTGACCAAAGTCTTGAATCATTTTTAAATTGTCTTCAATAGTGACGATATCTGTAACCCAAACCGGACAAATCTTACTTAATTCTTCAACAATTTCTAATGTGTTTTCTTCTTTATTGGCAATAATAATATCAGGTTGTAGCGCTTTTATTTTATCAAATTTTACATTTTTTGTGCCACCAATTATTTCTTTAGTTGATTTTAAATGGTAAGGATGCACGCAAAATTTAGTGATTGCAATGATGTTTTCTTCCAAACCCAAATCATAAAGTAATTCGGTTTGTGAAGGAACTAATGAAATTATTCGTTTGGGAGAAGTTTCAAAAGTGTGGAATGTTCCTAGTTGGTCAATCATATATAATTATTTTTATGTTTGATATTTTTAATCAAACTTAGTAAGATAGGCAATACGAAAATAACACTCCAAATCATTAAATTTTTGGGTAAAATATTAAAAT
>NZ_DQDX01000098.1:11845-12254 GCF_003525665.1 Flavobacterium sp. | reverse complement strand
GTTTAGCATCTAATCTTGCAGCCGTTAGAAAAGAAGTCTCTATTTCGTCTATCATTGCAAGCGCTTTGAATTTATTGACTGATTTGGCTTTCATACCCAATGCGCCGCCAAATTTGTAGAAATAATTAGCTGTCTTAGGAAATTGTAATTTTAATACTTTGTAGTGCTTTATAGCTTCGTCCCATTTCTTTTGATGACCAGCAATATCGCCAAGATATTCCACCGTTTTATAGCTATTTGGGTTACTTTTCAAATAACTCTCAAAAAGTACTTTAGCCTGATCGAATTTCTCTTGCTTATACAATTTTTCCGCTTTTTCGAAATCGGTTTCTGCCATCATATTGAAGGAAATTAGGAGAATGATAAACGGTATGAATTTCATAATTTAGTTATTGAATCCTCAAAAATA
>NZ_DQDX01000098.1:4306-11682 GCF_003525665.1 Flavobacterium sp. | reverse complement strand
TATTGAATCCTCAAAAATAAGAAAAGGTTTGGAGAAAGGTTATTTTTAGGGAAAAAATTAATAAATTGAAAATTATTTTTTTTGCATCCCAACCTTTTAAGTAAAAAGATACTCTATATAGAAAACGCCGATTATGAAAAAAATTATACTTCTATCTCTACTTCTAATTTCATTAACGTCAACAGCCCAAGATTATGAAAAATCGTGGACTAAAATAATTAACTATGAAAATGAAGGAAAAATTAAATCTGCTAATAAAGAAGTAGAAAAGATATATAGAAAAGCAAGTTCTAATAAAAATGAAGCGCAAATTATAAAATGCTTTTTCTATAATTCAAAGTACATTCAAACACTTGAAGAAGATTCTCAATATAAGATTATAACTAATCTTCAACGTGAAATTAACAACGTTTCTATTCCATCGAAAGCAATTTTGAATTTTGTTTATGCAAAATGTCTGCAGTCATTTCATCAAAATAATTATAGTAAGTTGTCAAAAAGAACTCAACTAGATTCTTTATCTGTTGGTACATTTTTAACTTGGAATAATAAAGATTTTGTAAATGAAATTAATTCTCTGCATGAAAAAACTATCGAAAATGAAACACTTTTAAAAGCCACACCATTAAGCAATTATGAACCTATTATTGATTATTTAAACAAAGAAAAACTGCAACAATCTACAGTTTATGATTATTTGGCAAGTGAATATATTGAATACTTAAAATCAAAATATCATTCTTGGTCTGAAATAAAGGATGCACTATTATTGGAGCAACTTTTTGGTACAAGCAATGATTTTCAAAAAGCCAAATTTGATTCGATAAAAAATCCAGACCAACGTAAAATTTTAGAATTGTATCAAAAATTAGAAACAAAAAATAAAGTAACAGAAATTGAGCTAGATCGATTAAAATATTGCAATAATTCATTTTACGATAACAAACTAAAATATAAAAACAGTTTGAACTTGCTCCAGAAAAGAGCAAAAGATTCTGTTTTAATTCAAAATATTTTTCTTGAAAAAGCAGCTATAAAATTTGCTGAGGCGAACAAATCTGATAATCCGAATGGACTAATTGAATATAAAATTTTACTTGACAGCAGNNTAAAATCGCTACTTATCAGAAAAAAGCTCTTGAAGAAGCCCAATTAATTGTGAATTTTGAGTCAGTAATATATGAAAATCAAGTAACTAGAGCACATATTAATTACAAGAATTTAGATTCATTACAGATTTCAATTTTTAAAATAGACAGACAATTGAATAAAAAAGATAATGACAGTTTAATTACCTCAATTATAAAAAACTCGAAAGCACATAAAAGTCAAAAATACATTTTAGAAAACAAAAAGAATTATTTTGATTATTCTACCGAAGTGTTGTTGCCAAAATTAGAAATTGGCTACTATATTCTTTCTACAAAAAGTCTCAATCCTACGGATAAAGATGCCATTGTGAATTATGAATTATTAAATGTAACCAACATTAAGATGCATTCATTTAAAAAAGATGACACTACAATTTATGAAGTTTTGCATAGAAAAAAAGGAAAGCCACTGGCCAATTGTGAAATTGTAAGTAGCGATTTTAAATTAATTACAAATGAAAACGGAATAGCAAGTTTTACACAAGAAAAAGATTCTAAAAAACATGTTGGATATAATTTAACCTTAAATCATCAATCAGATACACTACGTGTTTATAACAATAATTCTTATTCGATTAATACCTATAATCAAGGAGATGTTATTGAAAATAGAGCTAAAATTTATTTGGACAGAGTCATTTATCGACCTGGTCAAAATGTATTTTTTAAAGCTGTTTTAACCCAAGGCAAAAATGGAGAAATTAAAGTTTTACCAAATCTACTTGTGAAAATTAATGTTGATGATCCAAATAGTAATTCCATAAAAACTATTGAACTAAAGACAAATGAATTTGGATCAATATCTGGCGAATTCACTATTCCAAAAAATGGTTTAACTGGTGATTACCAAATTGATATTGACGAACCAGACAATTATGAAAACGATTCTTACTATAACGAAATTAAGAAAAACCATCCTATTTGGGATGAAGACGGCATAGATACAGATTATTTTACTTTTAAAGTTGAAGAATATAAACGACCGAAATTTGAAGTTTCATTTGATAAAATAAATAAATCTTACAAACTAAATGAATTAGTAGCTATTTCTGGAAAAGCAAAATCTTACAGTGGCTCAACAATTTCTAATGCAACTGTAAATTATACCATTAATAGAATTGATTATAATAAATTTAAAAATCGATATTCAAATGATACTACAGAACAAATTATTTCCTCAACAAAGACTGATGATAAAGGAAATTTCACAATTGAATTTAATGCTATAACAGATAAAAATCACACCCCATCAGATAAAATAATTTACCAATACAATATAGTTGCAAATGTTACCGATATTAGTGGTGAAACTCAATCTGGGTCAACAAGTTTAAAGGTGGGAAATCAGAGTACGGTTTTATATCTTAAAATAGATAAAAAGATTAGAACAGACAAAAAAGCTATTTTAACTTTTTCAAGCACCAACTTAAATCAAGAATTTAAACCTGTGAATGGTGAAATTAAAATCTACTTTTTAAATCCGTTTTCAAATAAATTTATACCAAGAGAATTTAGTGTGCCTGAACTTCCTACTATTTCGAGAGAAGAATTTGAAAAGCTTTTCCCGTATGAAATATACAATCATGATTTAGATAAAAACTTACAAGAAAAATTAATTTACACCAAAAAAGTAAGTACTTTAAAAGATAAATCTCTTGCTTTAGATTTTATTAAAAACTATAAATCAGGTAAATACAAAGTAGTTTTTACCTCAAGAGATGAAAGTGAGAATGAAATACAAGCAACTGAAAACTTTGATTTAACCTCTGCAAATGATGAAAAAGCAGGAGAAAACGAACTATTTTCAATGCATCAAATTAATGAAGATCCAAAAAAGGACGGCTTTGCTTTAATTGAATTAAAATGTGCTGTTACCAATTTATATTTAAATGCAGAAGCAGTATTTGATGGGAATTATTTTTATAATGAGAAATTAAATGTTGAGCAATTTAAAACCGTTTTAAAAATCCCTGTAGATAAACTTATTTTTGATTCGTTCAATGTTAGAGTTGAAACCGTGTTTGAAAACAATTACTTTTCAAGAGAAATGAAAGTGCAATTTAAACCAATAGTTGAAAGTAAAAACACATTTGAAATTCAAAGTTTTAGAAATAAAATCGAACCTGGAAGCGATGAAAGTTGGAGTTTTAAAATTAAACAAGATAAAGGCAGTTCTGAATTTGAAGTTCTTGCTTCTATGTATGACAGTTCTTTAGATGCTTTTCACACTTCGCCATGGGAAACAATTTATAAAAACAAAAATTATTACAATGATTTTTATTACAAAAATGCTAATCAACGTGAGATTAAAACCTTATTCCTTCAGAAAAAAAATGAAAAATATAACCAAAAAGAGTTAAACAATGAAAAAAACAGTTTAATATGGTTTGGATTTGATTTTAATAATTCTAAGAACTATCAAGTTAATCGATTGTACAAAAAACAAATTACAAAAAAAACTAAAAAACCTTTAAATGCAAAAATCGTCTTTGGTGTTGTAGCAGATAATGGTGGTACATTACCTGGTGCAAATGTTTTAGTTAAAGGAACAACAAGAGGTGTTTCTACCGACATTGATGGCTACTATGAAATTGAAGTGGCTTACGGTGAAGCATTAGTATTTTCATTTATTGGATTAAAAGATAGAGAAATAATTGTAGAAAAAAATAATTATAATGTAATTTTAGATAATGATGGAAACCAACTAGACGAAGTAGTAGTTGGCGCAATGGGAATTATGAAAAAGAAAAATGCCGTAACCTCAAGTACTCAAATAACAATTGCACAAGAATTAACTCAGTCTGCTAATCCAAATATAGCTCAATCTTTAGTTGGAAGAGTATCTGGTTTACAAATAGAAACTATTAATAATGGTGTTGATCCAACTTCAAGAATTGTATTACGAGGAAATCGAAGTCTAACTGGCAATAAAGAAGCGCTTATTGTTATAGATGGTATCATTTCAAGCGCAGATGCTTTTACAAAATTACTCGCAGATGATGTTGTAGACATTAATATCATTAAGGGCACGCAAGGTGGAGCTTTATATGGTGTACAAGGTTCTAATGGTGTTATTATTGTAACTACTAAAAAAGGTATTCAAGAGCTCAATCAAGTAAAAACTAGAACTAATAAAAATGAAACTGCTTTCTTTTTTCCACATTTAAAAACAGATAAAGAAGGCAAAATCAATTTCCAATTTACTTCTCCAGAAGAATTGACACAATGGAAATTTAGACTACTTGGACATACTAAAACTTTAGAATATGCATTCGATGAAAAATCCGTTGTAACCCAAAAAAATTTGATGATTGTTCCTAATATGCCTCGTTTTTTAAGAGAAAACGACACAATTTCAATAGTTGCCAAAGTGAGTAATTTAACTATAAGCGCCAAAAGTGGAATAGCAATTTTACAATTATTTGATGCTTCAACAATGGAGAATATTGATGTAAAAATGAGTAATGCAAATGCTGTAAAAAACTTTACAACTCATCCTTCGGGAAACACTGTTGTAAAATGGAACATTACTATTCCTAAAGGATTACAAGGACTTCAATACAAAATAATTGCTAAATCTGGAGATTTCTCTGATGGTGAAGAAAGTATCTTACCTGTTTTAACAAATAACCTTTTGGTTACCGAAAGTATTCCGGTTTGGGTGAGAGAAAATAGTAAAAAGGACTATATTTTTGATAACTTAAAAAATACGACTTCACCGACTTTAAAAAATCATCAATTTACATTTGAATATACTTCAAATCCAACTTGGCTAGCCATTCAATCGTTACCTTATTTGATGGAATATGAGCACGAATGTGCAGAACAAACCTTTTCTAGATATTACGCAAATGTATTGGCATCCGAAATAATTAATAGTAATCCAACTATAGCTAGCCTATTTGAAAACTGGAAAAATTTGGGTAAGCCAATTTCCAAAATGGAACAAAATGAGGAACTGAAATCATTGCTTTTATCCGAAACACCTTGGTTGAAAGATGCGCAAAACGAAGAAGAAAAAAGAAAAAATTTAGCATTGCTTTTTGATTTAGAAAGTATGAAAAATACACTAGAACTCACTTTCAAAAAATTAAAAGAAAAGCAAAAATCTTCTGGTGGCTTTCCTTGGTTTGATGGAGGAAATGAAAGCGAATACATAACAAGGCACATCGTTGCAGGACTTGGACATTTAGAAAAACTAAAAGTCAACGAGGATTTAATTGATTCTTTTGATGAAATCACCAAAACTGCAATTCCTTATTTGGACAGCAAATTTATTGATAACAATAAAGAATTTGAAAAGTCTAGAATCGTCAATCCATATTCTGATTTACATTACCTTTATGCAAGGAGTTTTTACTTGAAGAACTACCCTATTTCTGATAAAACCAAAGCAATTATTAACCGACAACTAGAAAATATAAACTCCAACTGGAAGCAATATTCTCTGTATAATAAAGGATTGGCATCGTTAATCTTACATAGATTTGAGAAAAAAGATAATGCCCAAATAATTATTGAAAGTCTAAAAGAAACGGCATCTACCAACGAAGATTGGGGAATTTATTGGATAGAAAATAAAGCTGGTTGGTATTGGTATCAAGCACCAATAGAAACGCAGGCTTTGCTTATTGAGGCATTTTCAGAAATCACAAATGATACTAAATCTGTAGATGCCATGAAAGTTTGGTTACTTAAAAACAAGCAGACAAAAAACTGGCCAACTACAAAATCTACTACCGAAGCTGTTTATGCATTATTGATGCAAGGTTCCAATTGGTTGAGTGTAAAAGACAATACAATTATCAAAATTGGTGACCAAAAAATCATGACCAAAAAACTATCTGAAAACGAAAAAGAAGCAGAAACTGGTTATATCAAAATGACATGGAAAGCCGATGAAATTAAGAAAGAAATGGCTACGATAACTATAGAAAACAAATCCAAAGTTCCTGGATATGGTGGTGTTTATTGGCAGTATTTTGAAGAATTAGACAAAATAAAAACTAATACTGGTACTGTGTTGTCAACAACCAAAGAATTGTATTTAAAAAAGAATACTAGGCAAGGCGATGAATTGGTGCGAATTAACTCTAAAAACCCACTAAAAATAGGCGATTTGGTAACCGTAAAATTAATTATCACTGCCAAAGAAGATATGGAATATGTTCATTTAAAAGATATGAGAGCTTCGTGTTTCGAGCCGATAAATGTTTTATCAGAGTACAAAAGGGACGACGGTTTAAACTATTATATGAGTACAAAAGATGCTGCCACTCACTTCTTTTTTGATAAAATAAATAAAGGAACTTATGTCATTGAATATGATATAAGAGTGAACAACATTGGCAATTTCTCAAATGGAATTACTACGATACAAAGTATGTATGCACCCGAATTTACTAGTCATACTAAAGGAATTAGAGTAGAAACTAGAGAATAATGTAATAAAAAAATTACAACTTAACTGAAAAAACTTTTAAAATGTATTAAATGATGCTTTGATGATTAATTTCAAAAAAGATATTTGGCGCTATTGGGCAACAACTACCCATTTTAATGGAAGTTTTATTATGGACAAGGATGATTTGATGTGAAAATATTTTTATCATTCACAATTTCTGAACTAATGAATCTTACAACATCACTATCAAAACCATCATTCTTTTTTTCAGTTTCAAATTTTTCAATTCGTATCACGTACTCTAAATATTTTTTATTCAGTAATTCTCCAACTTCAATACTACCTTTTTTATAATAATTTTCTCCATTATCATTTATGCTCATTTCATAAGCTCCACGCACACCACTTTGATTATACTCAACAAAGTTAGAATCAACTAATTCAATATACTTTTCTTGAGGAATGTATTCAGTTATTGTTATTGACTTAATAAAAAAATCATCAGATAAGATTTTTATTTTTTTGTTTGATTTAGTGTATTCAATGCTGATTTTTTCAGGACAAACAAAACAACTATTAGTAATAATAATTAAAATTAAAAATGTCCATTTTTTCATAATTTATCATTTAATCGTGATTTAAAACTTGTCTTTAACCTGTATTTTTGCCTCATAAATCATCGTTATACAACCGATTTTGTAGTTATTGGTGCCTCTTTGTTTCCAAATATATTAAATAAAAGTATTTCTTTCATCTAAAATTTTTAGGAACACTGACATCGCTTCAATACCATTGCTATCTATCCCGAAGTTTCGGGACTG
>NZ_DQDX01000098.1:247-4153 GCF_003525665.1 Flavobacterium sp. | reverse complement strand
GAAGTTTCGGGACTGATTGTAGCAACTGCCGTGCAGTGCGAAAAGCAGGAATAGGGAAACCAAGAATTCCCGAACCATTCGCTCCAAATTAATGGGATGAGATTCCTACGGAATGACAAAATTATGCATAAAAAAACTCCGACTTAATTGCTTAAGTCGGAGTTGGGATTCGTACGGAATGACAAAGTTGGTTTATTTCACCAAAGTCATTTCGTCTACGATGTGTTTAGCACCAGAGAAATTTTCGATTACCCAAAGTACGTAACGAATGTCTACGTTGATGGTTCTTTGTAGTTTGTTGTCGAAGATTACGTCACCTGCCATAGCTTCGATGTTTCCGTCGAAAGCTAGACCGATTAATTCTCCTTTTCCGTTAAGAACTGGTGAACCTGAGTTTCCTCCTGTGATATCATTATCTGTTAAGAAATTCACGTGAAGTGAACCGTCTTTGTCTGCATAACGACCGAAATCTTTGTTTTTATTCATTTCGATAATACGAGCTGGTAAATCAAATTCTTGATCTCCTTTTTTGTATTTCTTAACTTGACCTGCAAGTGTTGTGTAGTTATTTATTGTAGCATCATTACGTTTGTCTGCAGGTAATGAACGCACTTTACCGTAAGTTAAACGCAACGTTGAGTTAGCATCTGGATACTTAATTGCTCCAATTTTAGATTCTCTTAAACCTTCTACCAATAAACGGAAAGAAGAAGCGTACTCGTTTTGAGCTTTAGTTATTTCGTCAGATCTTGTACCAAAATGAGCAACCATATCATTTGAAATTGCATACAAAGGATCGTTTGTAAGCATTGCTTCGCTTGGTAAGTCTAAGAATGCTTTGATTCTATCAACTGAAGTAAGGATACTTAAATCGAAAGCAGCGTTTACATATTTAGTGAAGTCGTTGTTGTTTTCGTCTCCAATTTTCTTAACCATTGGTGCAATTGCATAGCCAGTAGATTTAGTAGCATATACTTTTAATTGTGCTGCTAAAATTTCTTTTTCTGCTGGAACGTGAAGTTCTTTGAACATTTCTGTTGCCATTTCAACAATTTGTGGCGCCATGGTAGCACGTTTAGCAGCATCAGCCTTAACATACATGTCTAATTGACGACCTAAAGATCTACCAATTGTTCCAAAAGAAGAAGTTCTGAATAATTGTTGTAGGTAGTTATCGTGACGAGATTTCTCGTTAGTTAAAGCGTAGAATTTATTGATGTTAGAAACTACGTTTCCGTATTTAGCTTTGTTAGCTGGTTTGTTAGCCCAAGTATTGAATTTAGCTTCTTGTGCTGCTTTAGATTTGGCTGTACCAAATTTAGTTAAAGCATCAATCATACCTTGACGGTTTTTCCAGTAGTTGGCAGTTGAAGCGAATTTAGAAGCATACACTAAATTTAAAGCATCGCTTTGATTCATGTATTTCTTCATTCCGTCCATACCTGTTTTAGCACCTTCAACCCAAGCAGGATAAGCAAATTTTACGTTTTGCTCAATTCCACCAGCTGGCATCCAACGGTTGGTTCTTCCTGGATATCCAAGAATCATAGCAAAATCGTTTTCTTTTACACCACTTAAATTTACTGGTAAGTAATGTTTTGGTTTTAAAGGAACGTTGTTTTCTGAATATTCTGCTGGAGATCCATCTGCATTTGCATACACTCTAAACATAGAGAAATCTGCAGTGTGACGTGGCCATTCCCAGTTGTCTGTATCACCACCAAATTTTCCTAAACTTTCTGGAGGAGTTCCAACTAAACGAACGTCTTTGTAATCTTGGTACACAAAATAGTAGTACTCATTTCCTTGAAAAAACGGACGAACAGAAACAGTATATTTTCCGCCTTCGTTGTTTTCTTTTTCGATTTTAGCAATTTCTTGGTTGATTGCTTTTTCTCTATCTGCTTCGCTCATTGAAGGATTTACAACGGCTAAAATACGTTTTGTACAATCGTCCATACGCACAAAGAAACGAACGTATAAGCTAGAAGGTTTCATTTCTGATTTTCTATCTTTAGCCCAGTAACCATCTTTTAAATAGTTTTTCTCTGCAGATGATAATTCGGCAATAGCATCATAACCACAGTGGTGGTTTGTTAATACTAATCCGTCTTTAGAAATGATTTCGGCAGTACATCCACCGTTGAATTGAACAATAGCATCTTTCAAACTGTGGTTGTTGATGCTGTAGATTTCTTCGGCTGTCAATTGCAAGCCCATTTTTTGCATATCGCGGTGATTTAAACGTTCGATGAACATTAAAAACCACATTCCTTCGTCAGCTTTTACACTTGTAGGAACAAGCATAATTGCAGCAATTAAGGAGAAAATAATTTTTTTCATAATGAAAATGTAAAAAGGTTAATTGTTGTTAGCTAATAGTCTAATTAAAATGTAATATGTTACAGAATAAATTGAATATTGCGAAATTTTAATGAGGCGAAAATACTAAATTTTGCGGATTTAATAAAAATAAGACTCTTAAAACTAATGTAATTTATTTCATTTTAACTTTTAATTAGGAAAAAAAGCGTTTCTCAAAACAGATCCTGTCGTATAAATTCTACGTATATGTAGATATCTTTCTACAGAAATTAGAATTTTTGTTTCAAAATATATTCTTTACTTTGCGAAAGATTTGGGAAAGGTTACTATTGGATTATCATCTACGACAAAAATACGATAGCAAAAATTTAATTTGATATTTAAGTCAAGACAGAAATCCAAAAATATAAAATATCTAAGTCGAGTACTTAGGTTCAACAATTACACTAATTATTAATTTGGTAAATGATGATTGGTAATGAGAAAGGGTTTCTTTATTGAAACCCTTTTTCTATTTTTATAAACCGTGACTGTTTTCTGGTTTGTCGTCTTCTACATTAAGCATTTCCCAAAGTTTGTCTTTTAATTCTGTTAAACCTTGCTGCGCTACTGATGAAATGAACATATAAGGAATTCCGAGTTTAGATTTATCTAGAAGTTGTTTCATTTCGGCTTTTAATTCATCATCTAGCATATCGCATTTTGAGATTACTAGAAGTCTATCCTTATCCAACATTTCTGGATTGTAACGGCGTAATTCGTCTAATAGAATTTCATATTCCTTTTTGATATCATCTGCATCGGCTGGAACTAAAAATAAAAGTGTTGAATTTCGCTCAATGTGACGTAAAAAGTAATGACCTAATCCTTTACCTTCGGCTGCACCTTCAATAATTCCTGGAATATCTGCAATTACAAACGATTGAAACTCTCTATAAGAAACTATTCCTAAGTTAGGTTTTAAAGTTGTAAACGGATAATCTGCAATTTTTGGTTTGGCTGAAGTTAGTACAGATAATAAAGTTGACTTTCCAGCATTTGGAAAACCTACTAAACCAACGTCTGCGAGAACTTTTAATTCTAAAATTACATCTAATTCTGTTGACGGCATTCCGGGTTGTGAATAACGAGGCGTTTGATTTGTAGAACTTCTAAAATGCCAGTTTCCTAAACCGCCTTTTCCACCTTGAGCTAGAATTCGTTCTTCGCCGTGTTCTGTAATTTCAAAAAGAATTTCTCCTGTTTCGATATCTTTAACAACAGTTCCTAATGGCACTTCTACATATTTATCATCGCCATCGTGACCAGTACTTCTTGAACTTCCTCCATCGCCACCGTGACCAGCACGCATGTGTTTTACGAATTTTAGGTGAAATAATGTCCAAAGATTTTTGTTTCCTTTGATGTAAACGTGTCCACCACGACCACCATCACCACCATCTGGACCGCCTTTTTCAATAAATTTTTCTCTATGTAAATGCGTAGAACCTTTTCCTCCTTTTCCGGAAGTAACATATATTTTTACGTAGTCTACAAAATTTCCTTCTGTCATTTTTTTTTTAGATTTCAGATTTCAGATTT
>NZ_DQDX01000098.1:0-125 GCF_003525665.1 Flavobacterium sp. | reverse complement strand
TTCAGATTTCAGATTTCAGATAAATCCTTTTCTAAAACTATTATTTTATGTAAATGGTTGGCTATCTAGCCCTGATTATCTCACTTTTATTTTAATTTCCATCGGTGTTCGATGAATTTCATTTG
>NZ_DQDX01000076.1:16994-22857 GCF_003525665.1 Flavobacterium sp. | reverse complement strand
AATTATAATTTATTACAACAATTCTTCAACATGTTTCTTAATATTTTCTGCAATTTTCTTTGTTGGTAAATCGTTTTCATCAGTTCCAAACGGATCTTCAATCTCTTCGGAAATTAGTTCTAAACTTGCCAATACATAAAAGATAAAAACTACAACTGGAACA
Organism: Flavobacterium sp.; assembly: GCF_003525665.1. GTDB lineage: Bacteria > Bacteroidota > Bacteroidia > Flavobacteriales > Flavobacteriaceae > Flavobacterium. The sequence goes on along the minus strand of NZ_DQDX01000076.1, from coordinate 22,694 downwards.
ACATAATATCCTAAACTAAAAGCATAGCCAAAAGGCAAAGTCATCACGTAGAAGAAGATGAATTTTTTGATAAATGCGCTATAAGAATAGGGAATAGGTGTGTTTTTTATTCGTTCACATGCACCACAAATATCAGTAAACGATTGTACTTCGGCATTAAGAATTATCAATTGGTCACCAGTAATTTTTTTAGAATTGTATAAATCATTTACCTTATGGAACATAATTTTTGCCACTTGATTGGGTTTGTGATTATGATGTGGCTCCAAACTTATATCATCAAATAATTCTTTAGCAATTTCTTCGCCTTTCAAATGTTTATTTAAAATAGAAGCATAACTCGGAATTAATTTTCTAAAAAATTTTCTATCGTTTTCATCAGTAAGTATTACCGATAGTTTTATGGCAAGATTTCGACTGTTATTGACTAATGAACCCCAAAGTTTTCGTCCTTCCCACCAACGATCGTAGGCAGAATTTATTCGATATGCCAACAATAATGAAATTACGAAACCTAACATTCCATGCATTATGGTAATGTTTTTTATATAACTTTTTTCAGTTAGTTGCCAAACTTCAACTTCTAAATATCCAACAATTCCAGAATAAATGCCGATTGCAATCATTAAAGGAAATAGTGTTCGAAAAGTATCTGCTTTATGAAATTTAAAGATAAAAGTGAACCATTCTTTCGGATTATATGCAACCATTTTTGTAGCTTATTTTTAGCAAATATAATTTAAAAAGTTAGATTTCCTGCCAGTTCTTTCAAAGCAATTTCTGATAGTTTCGCCTGAAATTGTGCGTTACTGTTTCTTACTTTCGCATTGATATAATTGAGTTGCGCGGTTCTAAATTCTAATGTCGCAATAGTTCCAATTCTAAATTTTTCTAAAGTTATATCTAGATTTTGTTTGGCTATCGCTTCGTTTTTTTCTTCCAATTTAGAAAGTTCTAAGTTGGTTAAATACGTTTGATACGAAGTAGTTAAGGTTGTTGCCAAAGCCAGCGTTTGTTGCTCAATAGCAATAGTTGAATTCTGTATTTGAATTTTTGCAATTTTCTCATTTCTGTTTTGTGCAAGACCATCAAATAAATTTAAGGTTGCTGAAAAACCATAGTTAAATCCTTTAGAAGAAGATTGTGTAATGAAGCCCAAACTCGATTCACTTTCAGAAAAATTGTAGGCAGAATTCAATCGAATTATAGGATATCGGTCGCCTTTTACTTGTTTCAATTGCAGTTCGGCAACTTTTTTATTTAGAATTTGAGCTTCAAGAACTGGGTTTTGTTTTTCTGCAAGCGATTGTAATTCGGGTAATAATAAATTAGTGTCGACCGAAATTTGCTCAATCACTTTAAATTCGGTTTTAGGATCACGAGCTAAAATCTGATTCAACAATGTTTTGGTATTGGCATACAATTCTTTTTGTCGCAATAACATTGTCGTGTCGGTATTTAAATCTACTTGAGCATTTAGAACTTCCAATTTAGAAGCTTTTCCAATAGTGTATCTATTTTGTGCCAAAGCTACTCGTTGATTAGAAATTACAATTGAAGAATCTAAAGCAGCAAGTTGTTGTTGTTGCTGAACCAAATCGTAATAAGTCGCATTTACATCACTTATTTTTGTGATGATTGTCAGTTTTAATTCGGCTTCGCCTAACTTTTGTAATGTTTTAAATTGATCCAATTTGGCAAACATTTTAAACCCATCAAAAATGGTCCAATCAAGTCCAACGCCGTAAGTTAGATTATTGTTTTTGGCATTGTCTAATTCATTTACTGTTCCGTCAATCCTAGTTTGAGATGTATTTTGTACATTGTTATTATCAACAACATTTGCAGTTAATTTTGGTAACATACCTGCATTTCCGTAGGCGACATTCGATTGATCTATACGTAAATCATTCTTGGAGATTTTAATTTCGTAGTTGTTTTCTAATGCAATTTTTACTGCATCTTCAAGTGTTAAAACTTCTTGAGCGTTACTATTAAAAATGCTAAAGCAAATTAATAGCAGTAATTGAATTTTATATAGTTTCATGTTATTTTACTGATTTTTCATATTCTTCAATATGATCAAATTCTGGGTAATGTTTTCTAGCTTTTGACCACATTAAATACAATGCCGGAATTACAAAAAGTGTTAGAATTAAAGAGAAAATTGTTCCACCAACGATAACAACTCCCATTCCAATTCTACTGGTTGATGCTGCTCCAAGTGACATTGCAATTGGTAAAGCTCCAAGTGCAATAGCCAAACTGGTCATCAAAATTGGACGAAGTCGCGCTTCTGATGCTTCAAGAATTGCTTCTAATTTTGGTTTTCCTTGTTCACGTAATTGGTTAGCAAATTCTACAATTAAGATTCCGTTTTTGGTTACTAATCCAATGAGCATTACGGTTCCAATTTGACTAAAGATATTCCAAGTTTGATCAAACAACCAAAGCGAAAATAAAGCTCCAGCAACAGCCATTGGAACAGTCAAAATAATAATAAACGGATCTATAAAACTTTCAAATTGCGCTGCCAAAATCAAGAAAATCAATAATAAAGCCAATCCAAATGCGAACGAAGTATTCGAACTACTTTCAACAAAATCTCGCGATTCTCCACCTAAATCGGTTGTAAAAGTATCGTCAAGGACTTTAGCTTTTATTTCGTTCATGGCATCTATTCCGTCACTGATACTTTTTCCTGGAGCTAAACCGGCCGAAATTGTTGCCGACATATACCTATTATTATGGTACAATTGTGGCGGATTACTTTTTTCTTCAATCGTAACTACATTGTCCATTTGAATCAATTGTCCCGAACTATTTTTAACAAACATCGATGTTAAATCAAGTGGTTTAGATCGGTCTTTTTGGTCAAATTGTCCCACAACTTGGTATTGTTTTCCGCTTCTCATGAAGTAACCAAAACGCTGTCCACTTAAAGAAAGTTGCAATGTTTGAGCAATGTCAATTACAGATATTCCTAAGCTTTCGGCTTTTTCACGATTGATGGTTACATTGATTTCGGGTTTATTGAATTTCAAATTCACATCAACAGTAGAAAAGGTCTCATTTTTGTTAGCTTCTTCCATAAATAATGGAATTTTCTCTTCTAATTTTTGAAAATTTGGCGCTTGAATAATGTATTGAATAGGCAATCCACCACGACGATTGACAGCAATGGTTGGTTGCTCAACAACCGATGTTTTTGCCTCTGGATATTGCTTGGTCCATTTGGTTAATTTTTCGGCAATTTCCTTTTGGGAACGTTCTCTTTCTCCCGGTTCTTTTAATGCAATTCGAACACGGCCACTATTTACTGTTGATGCTCCAAAACCAGGCGAAGTAATAATTAAACTCACTGTTTTTTCTGGAATAGAATCATCGACTAATCGTGATATTTCTTGCATGAATTTATCTGTATATTCATAAGAAGAACCTTCTGGAGTTGTCATACTCAAGACCAAAGCACTTCGATCGTCATAGGGTGCGGTTTCTTTCTGTAAAAGTGTAAAAAATAAATAAATCAATCCGAAACAAATGATGATGATTGGAAAACTCAACCATTTTCTTTTCATAAATCGATTCAAATAACTCGCGTAACTTGAATTTAATTTTTCAAAATAAGGTTCAGTTTTAATATAGAATTTTGATTTTTTTTGTTCGCCACCTTTCATTAAATACGCATTCAACATTGGCGTTAAAGTCAAGGATACAAAAGCTGAAATTAAAACGGCTGCGCCAATTACAACACCAAACTCTCGAAAGAGTCGACCAACAAATCCTTCTAAAAATATAACTGGTAAAAATACTGCGGCAAGTGTAATTGAAATTGAAATTACAGCAAAGAAAATTTCATTCGAACCTTTAATAGCTGCTTCAATTGGAGACATTCCTTCTTCAACTTTTTTGAAGATATTTTCGGTTACTACAATTCCGTCATCAACAACTAATCCGGTTGCAAGAACAATTGCTAGTAAAGTCAACACATTTATTGAAAATCCGAACAACCACATGATGAAAAAGGTTGCAATCAACGAAACTGGAATATCGATTAACGGTCGAAACGCAATCGCCCAATCTCTAAAAAATAAATAGATAATTAGAATTACCAATAAAATAGAAATCCCCAATGTTTCTGCAACTTCAATAACCGATTTTTTAACGAAAACAGTCGAATCAATTGCAATATTTAGTTGAATGTCTTTTGGTAAATCTTTTTTAAGTTTTTCAAATTCTGCATAAAATTCTTTAGAAATATCTAGATAATTTGCTCCTGGAAGCGGCACAATTGCAATTCCAACAAGTGGTAATCCCGATAGACTCATTTTGGTTTCGATATTTTCGGCACCTAATTCGGCATAACCAACATCACTAAAACGAACTATTTTTTCGCCTTCAGAACGAATAATAATATTGTTGAATTCTTCTGGTTTGGACAAATTTCCAACTGTTTTTACAGTCAATTCGGTGTTGCTACCAGTAAGTTTTCCTGATGGTAATTCTACATTTTGTTTGTTTAATGCATCACGAACTTCGGCAACTGTGCAACCATAAGAAGCCAATTTTACTGGATCAATCCACAAACGCATGGCGTAACGTTTTTGTCCCCAAATTTGAATTCCGCTTACTCCTGGAATGGTTTCCAATCGTTGTCCGATAACATTTTCTGCATAGTCGCTTAGTTCTAATGGACTTCTAGAATCACTTTGAACCGTCATCGAAATTATCGCTTCACCATTCGCATCCGCTTTAGAAACGACTGGCGGAGCATCGATATCTTGAGGTAAACTTCGAACAGCTTGTGAAACCTTATCACGAACGTCATTGGCAGCTTCTTCAAGGTTTTTATCCAAATTAAATTCGACCGTAATATTACTACTTCCTTGAATACTTGACGAAGTTACATTTCGAATTCCATCAATAGAATTGATAGCTTTTTCTAAAGGTTCAGTAATTTGTGATTCAATAATATCTGAATTTGCTCCAGCATAATTGGTTCTAATGGATATTTGTGCTGGATCAATCGAAGGAAATTCTCGAACTCCTAAAAACGAATAACCAATAGCACCAAAAAGTACGATTGCTAAATTGATAACAATTGTAAATACTGGTCTTTTGATACTTAACGTTGATAAACTCATATATTTTTATTTTCAGATTTTAGATTTCAGATTGAGTACTGAAAATTATTAAAATCATTATTTTTTGATTCTTACTTTAACGGGTGCATCGGCTTTCAAACTCATAACACCACTTGTAATTATAGTATCTCCAGCTTTTAATCCAGATAAAACTAGGATAGAAGAATCGGTTCTTGTTGCAGTTTCCACCATAACTTCTTTGGCTTTTCCGTTTTCAGAAATGAATACTTTTTTACCATTTTGAACTGGAACAATAGCTTCTGTTGGAATTACAATGGCATCTTTTATGATTTCTAATGGCAATTCTACATTGGCATACGTTCCAGCAAGAAGTTTTCCATCGCTGTTTTCGGCAATTGCTCTTACTTGTAACGTTCTAGTATTGGCATCTACACTTGGTTCAATTGCATAGACTTTGGCAGTATATTTTTCGGTTGATCCTGTAACTGTAAAACTTAAATTACTGTTTGGCTTAACTTGAGTTGCATATTTTTCTGGAATCGAAAATGTAATTTTTAATTTGGAAACGTTTACTAAATTGGCAACTAATATAGTA
>NZ_DQDX01000076.1:12679-16943 GCF_003525665.1 Flavobacterium sp. | reverse complement strand
CAGCTAATATAGTAGGAGTGATGTAAGTTCCAGGCGAAATCGAACGCAATCCAATTTTACCAGAAAAAGGAGCGCGAACCGATGTTTTAGCAATTTGGGCTTGAATTAACTGACTTTGAGATTGTGCCGATTTTAAATCTGCTCGTGAAATATCGTATTCTTCTTGGCTAATGGCTTCTTTTTTTAGTAGTAAACCAGCACGTCTTTCATTTTCTGATGCTAATCCTTGTTTAGTTTGCGCTTGACGTAATTGTGCACGAAGTTCGGCATCGTTTACTTTAAAAAGAAGTTGTCCTTTTGATACAAAACTTCCTTCTTTAAAATTGATACTTTCCACAATTCCAGATACTTCGCTACGAATTTCTACTTGTTCATTGGCTTCAATAGATCCAGAAAGTGATAAGTTATTGTCGAAAGTTTCTGTTTTGGCAACAATTCCGCCAACAGTCATTTCTTTTCCTTTTCCATCTTTTCCTTTTGGTTCTTCGTTTTCGCTTTTATTTTCGATTATTCGATAAGCGATAAATCCGCCCAGACCAATGATTAAAAGAGCGTATGCAAGGTATTTTATTTTCATCTGAAATAGATTATTTTGTGACTTATAATTATTAAACGATTGTTTAAAAAACAAAAATAGCTTTAAGAATTGGGAAAATTTTGGTAGTTAATTTTTATTTAACATTTGTAGGTACAACATTAACATTTAGTAACAAGTGTCAACTGATGTAGTTCCAGATATTCTTCTTTGCACTCATTTCGATAAATACATTTCTCAAGTTTTGATGCTCGGGTTTTTCCATCGAAGCATCTTCTTTTAAAAGTTTTATAGCATATTCTCGAGCAACCATTAAAATGTCTCTGTCTTTTACTAAATCGGCTATTTGTAAATTTAGAATTCCACTTTGTTGTGTTCCTAAAATGTCTCCTGGACCACGAAGTTTCAAATCGACTTCGGCAATTTCAAATCCGTCGTTGGTTTTACACATGGTTTCTAATCGTGTTTTACTATCATTGCTCAATTTGAAACCAGTCATTAAAATACAATAACTTTGATCTGCACCACGACCAACACGACCACGCAATTGATGCAACTGAGATAATCCAAATCGTTCGGCACTTTCTATTACCATTACACTTGCATTTGGTACGTTAACACCAACTTCAATAACCGTTGTTGCAACCATTATATTGGTTTTTCCTGCTACAAATCGTTGCATTTCTGCTTCTTTTTCGGCAGGTTTCATTTGTCCGTGAACGATCGAAATTGAATATTGTGGTAGCGGAAAATCTCTGGAAATACTTTCGTAACCATCCATCAAATCTTTATAATCTTGAGTGGAACTTTCGTTAATCAATGGATATACAACATAAACTTGTCTTCCTTTTGCAATTTCGTCTTTCAAGAATTTCCAAACTTTCAATCGATTAGAATCAAATCGATGTACTGTTTGAATTGGTTTTCTTCCCGGAGGCAATTCATCGATAACAGAAATGTCTAAATCGCCATACAAACTCATAGCCAAAGTCCTCGGAATTGGTGTTGCCGTCATAACTAAAACGTGTGGCGGAATTTCGTTTTTCTTCCATAATTTAGAACGTTGCTCCACACCAAAACGATGTTGTTCATCTATTACTGCCAATCCTAAATTATGAAATTTCACTTTATCTTCAAGCAAAGCATGTGTTCCAATAATAATATCTAAAGTACCATTTTCTAGTTGCTCGTGAATGATTTTTCTTTCAGCAGTTTTACTTGAACCAGTAAGTATTTTTATATTGATATTTAAATCTTTAGCCAATTCTGATAATCCAATAAAATGCTGATTAGCAAGAATTTCGGTTGGCGCCATTAAGCAACTTTGAAAACCATTGTCTTTTGCTAAAAGCATGCACATTAATGCCACAATAGTTTTTCCCGAACCAACATCGCCTTGCAGCAATCGATTCATTTGGGCATTGCTTCCCATGTCGTTTCTAATTTCTTTGATTACTCTTTTTTGAGCATTTGTTAGTTCAAATGGCAAATGATTGTTGTAGAAATCGGTGAAATTAGTTCCAACCTTATCAAAAGGATGACCTTTAATTTTATGTTTTCGAATTAAGTTTTTGGTAATTAATTGTAATTGGATGAAAAATAATTCTTCAAATTTTAATCGGAATTGTGCTTTCGCCAAAAGTTCCTGACTTTTCGGAAAATGTATGTTGAACATCGATTCATTTTTAGAAATAAGTTTCAAGTTTTCTAAAATATTGAATGGTAATGTTTCTATAAATTGTGCTTTGATCTCTATAAAAAGTTGTTGCATTGCTTTGTTAACAACTCTGTTGGTAATGCCACGTTGTGTTAGTTTTTCGGTACTTGGATAAACCGGTTGCATGGCACTTCTAAGACTTGCTTTGTGCTCAGCCAATAATTCCATTTCTGGATGCGCCATTGAATATTGGCTACCATAATTGGATGTTTTTCCGAAAATCACATAAGTTTCGTTGAGTTTTATGCTTTCGCGTATCCATTTTACACCTTGAAACCACGTTAAATCCATTTGACCAGTTTCATCTGTAAAAGTTGCAACTAATCGTTTTTGATTTTTGCCAAATTCAACGGTTTTTATATGAATAATTTTACCAATAATCTGAACTTCGGATGTCGTTCCTTGCAATTCATTGATTTTGTAATACCGAGTTCTGTCAATGTATCTATTTGGAAATAAATTCATTAAATCTCCATAGCGATGAATATTGAGTTCTTTTCGAAGCAATTCGCCACGAGAAGGACCAATACCTTTTAGATATTCGATAGGAGTTTGTAATGGATTCATTTAAATAGTAATGCAATTTCAACAAACGAAGGTAAGGTTTCAAATTCAAATTCAAAAATAAATTTCAAAAATCAAATTCAATTTCAAATTAAAATTTTACAAATTTCTCAAATTTTTCAAATCTGTGTTCNNATCCTATGAAATATTTAATTCTGTTTTTATTTTCAATCTTATCTTTTGGTCAACAAACAACGAAAGTAGATTTCATAAAATGCAACGCTTTGGTGCAACCAAATTTTGAAACCAAATCGGTTTATGGAGAAATTGGCTATGATTTTAAAGTGAAATCAGAAGTTGATTCTATAAAAATTGATGCAGTTTCTATGACATTTTCTGAAGTCAAAATCAATGGAAAGACTGTGAATTATGTGAATAATAATAAGCAACTTATTTTATTTGAAGGATTTAAAAACGGTGATAATAAGTTGTCTTTTACTTATACGGTTACACCAAAACAAACCATTTATTTTTCAGGAATTGATCAAGGAATGCAAATATGGACGCAAGGACAAGGAAAATACACAAGTCATTGGTTACCAAGTTTTGATGATGTAAATGAGAAGGTTATTTTTTGTGTTAGTGTTAATTTTGATAAAAAATTTAAGGCTATTTCCAATGGAACTTTTAAAAATGCGAATACCAAGAGAAATGGAATGTTAAACGATACCAATTATACTTGGAATTTTGAAATGCAAAAACCAATGTCATCCTATTTAGTGATGTTGGCAATTGGTAATTTTCTGCACAAAACCGAAAAATCAGCTTCTGGAATTCCTTTAGAAAATTATTACAAACCTGTTGATGAAGATAAATATCAATATACTTACAAACATTCGACAGAAATTTTTAATTTCCTTGAAAAAGAAATAGGAGTAAAGTATCCATGGAAAGTTTATCGTCAAGTTCCAGTGGAAGATTTTCTTTATGCTGGAATGGAAAATACATCGGCAACGATTTTTGCACAAGATTATGTAGTTGATGAAAGCGGATTTAATGATAGAAATTATTTGAATGTCAATGCTCATGAGTTGGCACACCAATGGTTTGGCGATTTGGTTACCGCAAAATCTGGAAAACATCATTGGCTTCAGGAAGGATTTGCAACTTATTATGCTTTGCTTGCAGAACGAAAAGTTTTTGGAGACGATTATTTTTACAATCAATTGTACAGTTACGCCAACAGGTTGAAAGTTGCTGCTAAAACGGATACTATTCCAGTGATGAATGAAAAAGCAAGTTCGTTGAGTTTTTATCAAAAAGGAGCTTGGGCTTTGCATTTTATTAAAGAATCTATTGGTGAGAACAAGTTTAAAAAAGTAGTGAAAAACTATATTGAGAAATACCAATATAAAAATGCAGAAACCGATGATTTTCTAGCTGAAATCAGGAAAATATCTGATTTTGATACGGATAAATTCAAAAAAGTTTGGTTAGAAGATTACAAC
>NZ_DQDX01000076.1:4169-12582 GCF_003525665.1 Flavobacterium sp. | reverse complement strand
AAATCAATTTTCTATTGACAAAAAACGGATTTTTACGTGATTTATTGAAATTGCAAAGTGAACGAAAAACACCTTTAGAAAAAAAATACAATTTGCTGAAAACGATTTTAGAATCAGATGGTTATTTTCCTTTAAAAATTGAAGCTATTTATCAAATTAGAAATGAATCTTTCGATAAAGTTTCGGAGTTGTTTACAATTGCTATAAAATCTAATGATGTTGCTATTCGTAAAGCTGTTGCTGAAACAATTTCTAAAGTTCCTTTATCTTTTAAAGCGGAGTATGAAACATTATTAAATGATAAATCTTACGATACAAAGCAAGCAGCGTTTGTAACTTTATGGAAAAATTTCCCAGAAGATCATGCGAAATATCTGGATATTGCTAAAAATTGGCAAGGTAGAAACGATAAAGAATTAAGAATATTTTACTTAACTGCGTGCATAAGTTATGCCGATGTTCACGACCAAGATGATCAAATGGCGTCAATTAACGCATTAAAAGCTGTGAGTGAGTTAAAAAATTATACTTCACCAAGTTATGAGAGTTCGGTTCGTCAAAACGCATTAGATAGTTTTCTTGCACTTTATCCTGAGAATACAGAAGTACTTAAAAACTTAGTAAACGCTACAACTCATCACAAATGGCAGTTTACCAAATATGCCAGAGACAAAATTAGAGCATTGATAAAAGATGAAAAATATTATAATCTGTTTGAAAATTTACTTCCAAGTTTACCCGATAATGAACAGTTTCAATTAAAACGTTTGCTTTCGAAATAGTTGAGTTTATTTATTTTACAAAAAATCTTTGACTTCGGTTTTCAAATAACTCAAGGCAATAGTTGTTGCAGATTCTCCTTCTAATAAATTGCTTAAAATTGCCTCTCTTAGTTTATCAGAATTTGCAATATCAACACTCATTGTAGTTTTTCTAATGTTCTGAATGATAGTATTTTTAGCTGTCGAAATCATTAACCAACATTCGTCAGAAACATAAATTTGTTGTGTCAAATTGTGCTCGTATTCTTGTTCAATATGCTGAATTAATAAATGCTGATAATGTACTTTATCATCGCTTAAAGGTGCCACTCTGATTAATAATTTTGCTGGATTAATTCGTTCAAGAAGTAAAGCCAATCGTTCATAAGCTTGCAATTTTAAAGGTAAAGCCTGTTTCTGATTTTCTTTTAGCAAATTTAATCGTCTTCTTTTCTCATCACTTTCGGTAAATGTTTGAAACGAATAATACGCCACAGCGCCAGTAATTAAAGCTGGTAACGTGTAAAAAGCCAATTCAATTATTTTATCAGTATTCATTTTTTAAACTATTTTTTAGATTCTTTAATTTGTTGACAAATATAATAGAATAAACCATAAAAATATATTGCAATTCAAATGTAGTAAACGTAAATTTGAACTTTATTATATTCTATGCAACAATACATCAGTCAACTTAACGAAGCGCAACAAAAACCTGTTTTACAAAAAGATGGACCAATGATTATTATCGCTGGTGCTGGATCGGGAAAAACACGTGTGTTAACTATACGAATTGCTTATTTAATGAGCTTAGGAGTTGATTCTTTCAATATTTTGGCACTTACATTTACCAATAAAGCGGCACGTGAAATGAAGAAACGTATTTCCGATATCGTTGGAAGTAACGAAGCCAAAAACCTTTGGATGGGAACTTTTCACTCTGTTTTTGCTCGAATTTTGAGAAGTGAAGCCGATAAACTTGGATTTCCTTCCAATTTTACTATTTATGATACTCAAGATTCGGTTCGATTAATTTCTGCCATCATTAAAGAAATGCAATTGGATAAGGACGTTTATAAACCAAAACAGGTTTTAAGCCGAATTTCATCCTATAAAAATTCGCTAATTACGGTAAAAGCCTACATGAATAATCCTGAATTACAGGAGCAAGACGCAATGTCTAAAAAACCTCGATTAGGAGAAATTTATGCCAATTATGTAGATCGATGTTTCAAAGCTGGAGCCATGGATTTTGACGATTTACTTTTGAAAACCAATGAATTACTGAATCGTTTTCCAGATGTTTTAGCCAAATATCAAGATCGATTTCGTTACATTATGGTGGATGAGTACCAAGATACTAATCATTCGCAATACTTGATTGTTAGAGCTTTGTCGGATAGATTTCAGAATATTTGTGTCGTTGGTGATGATGCTCAAAGTATTTACGCCTTTCGTGGTGCCAACATCAACAACATTTTAAATTTCCAAAAAGATTACGATAATGTTCAGACTTATCGATTGGAACAAAATTACCGTTCTACAAAAAATATTGTGGAAGCAGCCAATTCGATTATTGATAAAAATAAAACCAAATTAGACAAAGTAGTTTGGACAGCCAATGATTATGGCGCAAAAATAAAAGTCCATCGCAGTTTAACCGATGGAGAAGAAGGCCGATTTGTAGCCAGCGAAATATTCGAACAAAAAATGCGAAACCAAATGATGAACGGTCAGTTTGCCATTTTGTATCGTACCAATGCGCAATCGCGTGCAATGGAAGATGCGTTGCGAAAACGTGATATTCCGTATAGAATTTATGGCGGCTTGTCGTTCTATCAACGTAAAGAGATTAAAGATGTACTTTGTTATTTGAGATTAGTTATCAATCCGAAAGACGAAGAAGCGCTGATTCGTGTTATCAATTATCCAGCTCGTGGAATTGGCGATACAACTGTCGAAAAGCTTACTGTTGCGGCCAATCATTACAAACGTTCCATATTTGAAGTGATGGAACATATCGATAAAATTGATTTAAAATTAAACTCAGGAACCAAAGCCAAGTTGCAAGATTTTGTGACAATGATTAAAAGTTTTCAGGTAATTAATGAAAATCACGATGCGTTTTATTTGACAGATCATGTGACTAAAAAAACAGGATTAGTTCAAGAATTAAAGAAAGACGGAACTCCAGAAGGTATCGCTCGAATAGAAAATATTGAAGTTCTAATGGGCGGAATCAAGGATTTCATTGAAGGTCAACGAGAAATTGATGGTGCTCGTGGCGCGTTATCCGAATTTATGGAAGACGTAGCTTTGGCAACCGATTTAGATAAAGATACTGGCGATGACGATCGTGTGGCTTTGATGACCATTCACTTGGCAAAAGGATTGGAATTTCCTTATGTTTTTGTAGTCGGATTGGAAGAAGATTTGTTTCCGAGTGCTATGAGTTTGAATACCCGAAGCGATTTAGAAGAAGAACGTCGTTTGTTTTACGTCGCCTTAACTCGTGCCGAACATCAAGCGTATTTAACTTATGCGCAATCAAGATATCGTTGGGGAAAACTTACCGATAGCGAACCATCACGATTTATAGAAGAAATTACTGGAGAATATTTGGAGTACATCAATCCGAGTGATAATGGTGGTTATCGATACAAACCGATGATGGATATTGATATTTTTGGAGATGTTGATAAATCTAAATTGCGATTGGCAAAACCAGTTGGAGGAACACCACCAAAAAGATATGGTGACGAACCAGTTTCCTCATCAAATATTCGTAAATTGAAACCTGTTGGAAACAATGCTAGTAATGAATCTGGTCCAAATCTATTCGATAACAAACTCACAGCAGGAAATATTGTAATGCACGAACGCTTTGGAAAAGGTGAAGTTATTAATCTTGAAGGAGTTGGCGCTGATAAAAAGGCCGAAATCAAATTTGAAGTTGGCGGAATTAAGAAATTGTTGTTGCGATTTGCGAAACTAGATGTAATCGGATAAGAATAAAGAAAATAGATGATAGAGAAAAGACTTTTAAAAAAAATAAATAGTATTCAAAACTATCAAATTATTGGAGGTTTTTTAGGTTTGTTAATAACCTCATATTTGCTTTTCACATCAAATTTATCAAAGTACCTTAATCTAATGGGTTTGATAACAATGGTTTTACCATTTATTTTTTTTGGATTATGCATTTATTCAGGATATTTGTTGAAGAAGAAAAACTATAGTAAAGGTTTTAATTTAGTTTTAACTACGTTGTTTTTACAAGTTGTTGCATTTGAAATAGGAGATTTATTTTATTCATCTGTAAATGGAATTGGAATAAAATTGACTTTGAATTTGATGAAAGATTCTATTGTAGGATTTGATTTTCATCCATCACATTTTTTATTTCAATTAAAATCAAATGACGATTATTTGATTTTTAAATTTAATATTGTAGCAATCTTGATGTTGTTTTATGTTACAAATCTAATGCAGGAAATAAAAAACTTTAAAAAATAAACATGAGTCAATTTATAAAAATATACGAAGACAAACCCAACGAGGCTGCTATTAAAAAAGTGGTTGAAGTGTTGCGCAATGGTGGTTTGGTAATTTATCCAACCGATACTGTTTACGGATTGGGTTGTGATATTACCAATACAAAAGCGCTTGAACGAATTGCAAAAATTAAAGGAATCAAACTTGAAAAAGCCAATTTTTCCTTCATTTGTAGTGATTTGAGTAATATTTCAGATTATGTGAAGCAAATTGACACATCAACTTTTAAATTGCTAAAACGCGCTTTACCCGGACCATATACTTTTATTTTACCAGGAAATAACGATTTGCCGAAAGAATTTAGAAAGAAAAAAACGGTCGGAATTCGTGTTCCCGATAACAATATTGCCATTGAAATTGTTCGAATGTTGGGTAATCCAATTGTATCAACTTCCATTCATGATGACGACGAAGTTTTAGAATATTCTACCGATCCCGAATTGATTTTTGAAAAATGGCAAAACCTAGTCGATATGGTGATCGATGGTGGTTATGGCGATAATGTTGGTTCTACAATCATCGATTTATCGGGTCATGAGCCAGAAATTATTAGAGAAGGAAAAGGAAGTTTAGATATTTTATAAATGTTTGATGAAGCGAATACTACTACTTTTTTTACTTTTAACTTTATCAAATTCTTTTTCTCAAGTAGTAAAAGGAAGAGTTTTTGATGAAAATAAACAGCCGCTTCCTGGTGCCAATATTTATTTTGATGGAACTACAATTGCAACTATTTCAGATGAAAACGGAAATTTCACTTTAAGTTATGGTTCGAAATTGAATAGTATTTTAGCAATCAGTTTCATTGGATATCAAACGCAATTTTTAAATAATTTTAATTCCGATAAAGAGCTAATTATTTACTTGAAAATTGCTACTAATTCGTTAAACGAGGTCGTTATTAAAAAAGACAGATTTAGTAGGAAGCAAAAATTGCAACTTTTTAGAGAACAATTTCTTGGTAGAACTGCAACAGCTAAAAAAGCAAAAATCTTGAACGAAGACGATATTTATTTCGATTATGATGAAGCAACCAAAACTTTAAAAGCATATTCTGATAAACCATTACTTATTAAAAACGATTTATTGGGATATAAAATTACTTATGAATTAGTAGATTTTGAAGCCAATTTTTATCAATTAAGTATTGAATCTGTGCATGTCGAACGTTGTTTTTATGCTGGATTAACGCGCTTTGAAGAAGTAAATTCAGATAAAAAAATTATCAAGCTACGTGAAGAATGTTACAAAGGTTCGCAATTGCATTTTTTTAGAACTATAGCAAGCAAAAGCTGGGAAAAAGAGAATTTTAGATTGTATGTTGGGCGACTGCCTGTAAATCCATTACAGCATTTTTTGATAACAAATGATAAAGGAAACACAAAAGTTCAAGTTAAAAAACAAACGCAACAGTTAACTAAATCGGTTGCTATTTTTAGTGTTTTATATAATGAAAAATTGCAATCGAAGATGATACTTGAAACCGAAAGTTTTTACATCGACAAGTATGGCATCAATTCTAATATTGAAGATATAGTTTTCTCTGGATACATGTCCGATCAAAAAGTAGGCGAGATGTTGCCTGTTAATTATGGGATTGAGTAAAAAATAAACGCCTCGATTTCTCAAGGCGTTTTATATTTAAAATCTAATATCTAAAATTTAATATTAGTTTACTGTTTCTTCATTTCTTTTTCAATCATTTCGTAGAATTCGTCAATTTTTGGTAAAACAACAATTCTAGTTCTTCTATTTGTAGCTCTGTTTTCGGCAGTTTTATTGTCAACTAACGGTACAAATTCTCCACGTCCAGCAGCGATTAATTGTGATGGTTTTACACCTAATTCTTTAGTTAAAACTCTAATAATTGCAGTAGAACGTTTCACACTTAAATCCCAGTTGTCAAGCAATACAGCGTTTCCTGTGAATGGAACATTATCAGTATGACCTTCAACCATGCACTCAAATGTAGGTTTGTCATTTACAACTTTAGCCACTTTAGCTAAGACTTCTTTTGCTCTGTCGCTTACTACATAACTTCCGCTTTTGAAAAGTAATTTATCTGCTATAGAAATAAATACAACTCCTTTTTCTACGTTAATTTCAATATCTGGATCAGAAATTCCAACCGAACTTTTTAAACTCGTTACCAATGCTAAGGTTACACTGTCTTTTTTAGTTAGAGCATCTTGCATTCTAGAGATTTTCAAGTCTTTTTCTTTGATAGTTTCTAATGCTTTCTCAATATTTTGAGCACCTTTTGTAGACAAAATAGTCATGTCTTTAGAAGCGCTAATCAAATCTGAATTATTCTTTTTCAAATATTCATTTTGTTGACTCAAAGCCTCTTTTTCTGATAAACATAAATTTAATTTAACAGTTGTAGAATTCAATAAGTCTTGACATTCTTTGTTTTTTTGCTCTAATGCTGCAATTTTCTTTTTTGTACCGCACGATGTTAAAGTCAATGCAGCCAACGAACATATTAAAATTACTTTTCTCATATTATTTATTTTTGATTTTACAAAATTACGATTAAATGACTGTAATAACGATGTATTACCCTAAAGTATTGTTAACTTTTACTCAAATACTTTGCCATTTTTAACAAAATAGCGGTGAACAATGCTTTTTGTGTGATAGTAAATTTGCTTTTGAACAGTATTTCGTTTCTTTAAGTTTCTAGAAATCAATTCAAAAAAAGAATAATGTGCTTTTACAATTGCAAAACAATGTTTGAATTTTCCTTTAACAATAAATTGCACTCCGGCAATTCCGTCCAATACTAATCGAATGAAAATTATTTTGAACAATTGATTTTTTGGTAAATTCTTCAACAACATTAGTAAAGAGTTTCTAAAATTTAAAAAAGTTTTCCTTGGATTTCCTTCGTTTAAAGTTGCTCCACCAACATGATAAACCACAGATTTATAGGTGTATTTTGCTTTATATCCCAAATTAAAAGCACGCCAACATAAATCAATCTCTTCTTGATGAGCAAAAAAGTCTCCATCAAATCCGTTTAATTTTCTGTAAACTTCTTTTCTAACAAAAAAGCAGGCACCAGTTGCCCAAAATATTTCGCGTTCATCATCATATTGATTTAAATCTTTCTCGATTGTATTAAAAACTCGACCACGACAAAAAGGATAACCATATTTATCAATAAATCCACCAGCTGCGCCAGCATATTCAAATAATTCTTTGTTTTTGAAATCTAAAATCTTGGGCTGAATTATAGCAATTTCTTTCTCATTTTCAAATGTGGATAGGATAGGAGTAAGCCAATTTGCAGTAACTTCAACATCTGAATTTAGCAAACAATAATAGTCTTCTTCAACGTTTTTTAATGCCACATTATACCCATTTGCAAAACCATAGTTGGAATCGTTTTGTATAATTTTAACCGAAGGAAATTTCGATTTCACCACTTCAATTGAAGTATCTGTTGATGCATTATCGGCTACATAAATTGTTGCTTCATCAGAAAATGAAACTACCGATGGTAAAAATTGCTCTAACAATTTGGCACCATTCCAATTCAAAATTACAACAGCTATTTTTTTGTTTATCATTTATTTATAGGCTAAAATCGGGTAATTGTTCTAAGAAAACGTACTTCTCATTTTCAAAATCCATTTCGCAAAAGTAATGATTTAGTCCGTTAGTAACCATCAAGTATTTCGCTTTTAATGTAAGATTGTACCGTGCAATTTGATCAAAAGTTTGTTGCGTGATTTTAACTTCTGGAGCTTTACATTCTACCAATAAAAAAAGAGCACCATTAGGCTGAAAAACAACTAAATCATAGCGTTTAGTTAAATCATTAATCTTTATTAACTTTTCAACATTAATATACGATTTTGGATATTTTTTTTCTTGTAAAAGATACTGAGTTACATGCTGACGAACCCATTCTTCGGGTGTGAGAATTATAAATTTTTTCCTAATTTCATCGAAGATAGCTACTTTATTTTCACTATTTTTGAACCGAAACGTAAATGTTGGAAAATTGAGTTTTTGCATTAGACAAAAGTATAAAATAAGTTTAAAGTTTTCTTTTTTCAAATCTGAAATCTGAAATCTAATATCTGAAA
>NZ_DQDX01000076.1:365-3953 GCF_003525665.1 Flavobacterium sp. | reverse complement strand
TGAAATCTGAAAATGGACGAAGTAGTAAAAATAATTAACGATATAAAAGCTGGAAACATCAAACCTATTTATTTTTTTATGGGCGATGAACCCTATTATATTGATAAATTAACCGAATATATTGAACAAAACGTGCTGCAAGAACACGAGCGTGATTTCAACCAAACAGTACTTTACGGTCGTGATGTAACTATTGAAGATATCGTTGGAAATGCGAAACGTTTTCCGATGATGGCAGACAGACAAGTGGTTGTGGTGAGAGAAGCGCAAGAACTTTCTAGAACCATTGACAGATTAGAAAGTTATGTCGAAAATCCGCAAACTACTACAGTTTTGGTTTTTGCTTACAAATATAAAACGCTTGATAAACGTAAAAAAGTCACTAAACTTTTAGGCAAACACGGAGTAGTTTTTGAGAGTAAAAAAATGTACGATAATCAAGTAGGAACTTGGATTAACAGAATACTTTCGGGAAAAGGATATTCAATCGAACCAAAAGCTAATGCTATGTTAGTTGAATTTCTTGGAAATGATTTAAGTCGAATTAGTAACGAACTTAATAAACTGCAAATAATTCTGCCAAAATCGCATACGATTACTCCAAAAGACATTGAAGAAAATATTGGTTTCAGTAAAGATTTTAATGTTTTCGAATTGCAAAACGCATTGGGTTCTAGAAATCAATTGAAAGCCTATCAAATTGCTCAATATTTTGCCGATAATCCAAAGGATAACCCAATGGTGGTGACTACCAGTTTGGTTTTTAGTTATTTTATAAAGGTTTTAAAATACCACGGATTGAAAGATAAAAATCCTAAAACAGCTGCTCCAATTCTTGGTGTTAGCCCGTTTTTTATGAAAGATTATGAAGTAGCTCTTAAAAATTATCCTATGAAAAAAGTGAGTGCAATTGTTTCTTCTTTACGTGATATTGATGTAAAAAGTAAAGGTGTTGGCGCGAATAATCTTCCAACGCACGATTTATTGAAAGAAATGCTGGTTAAGATTTTTAATTAAAAATTATATTCAGATATTTGTAAATCTCAAATAAATTTAAAAAATTAAGTTATGGCGATGAATAAAAATACCGTTTTCGGATGGGCAACTTTTATAATGATAATAATGGGATTAACATTAATTGCACTTGGCGCTTTTAGATATGATGAAACGGCAGGTTGGGGTTTTGCTGCAACTGGAGTAGGCTTTTTAGCAAATGCATGGATTTTTAGTTCACTAAAAGGAAGAGTTTAATCTTTCTTTTTGTGTTTCCATCGTTTGTGTGTCCATAAATAAAATTCGGGTTGCTCATAAATTTGTTGTTCCACTCTAGCCATAAAATCTTCCGATAATTTATAGTTTGGTATTGATTGAACATCTTCGGTCATCACTTCAAAACTTGCTTCATAATAACCACGTTTTATCTTCTTTGTTCGCAAGAAAATAACATTCATATCATATTTTTTTGCTAATGATTCGGCACCAGTGTGAATTGGCGTTTCTATTCCCATAAAATGATGCCAATACAATAATTTAGACCAACGCGGTGTTTGGTCACTAGCAAAGCCATAAACACCAAGAACACCAGCTTTAGTGTTATTTTCTATGGTTGATTTTGTTTGTTTAGTGGTAATTAAATAGGCTTTAAATTTTGAACGGATAGTTCGTACCAATTTGTCGAAATACTTATTCGCAATTTGTTTATAAATACCATATCCTTTAAAACTAATGTGTTTATTCATTGATAAAACCCATTCGTAGCTTGCATAATGCGCACACATTAATGCAATGCTTTTCCCTTTTTTTTCTAATTCTTGATAGGTTTCTAGATTTGAAAATTTGAAGCGTTCATCTATTTCTTTCTGCGTAATGTTCATTGTTTTTATCATTTCCAAAAACATATCACACATGTGAGAATAGAATTTTTTTTCAATTTGAATTCGTTCTTTTTCTGCTAAATGAGGTAAAGCTAAAGCAATATTTTGTCTAACCGTTTTTTTTCTATAGCCAATAATTCGGTAAACAAGAAAATAAATACCATCAGAAAAAATATATAACAGTCTGAAAGGCAGTATAGATATAAGCCAAAGCAGTGGATATAAAATTATAAATAGCAGTAGTTGCATTCAGTTATTTTTTTGCAAATATACGTTTTAAAACAATTTTATTGTTTTAGTTTGATAAAACCTATCGCACAATTCTTATTTTTACTAAAATTATTGACAATGGATATGAATATTTTTTTAATTGCAATTATAGCAATTAACGTAATTATTAGCTTTAAAGGATTTGATGATGTGTATTTTTTTAGAAAATATGAGTTTCATGTAGGAAGCATTCGCTCTGGAGAACAAGTTCGCATGGTTTCTTCTGCATTTCTACATGCCGATATTCCGCATTTAGCATTTAATATGTTGACTCTTTACTTTTTTGCACCAGTTGTTTATGGCAATTTAGGTAATTTATCTTTTGTATTAATTTATTTTGGAAGTTTACTCTTTGGAAGTTTACTAACTATGCTTTTTCATAAAGACGATTATAGTTATAGAGCAATTGGAGCTTCTGGAGCAGTAACTGGAGTTTTGTACTCGGCAATATTACTTAATCCAGACATGAGCTTGTATCTGTTCTTTATTCCAATTCCAATTCCTGCTTATTTATTCGGAATCGGTTATTTGTTATATTCAATCTACGGAATGAAAGCTAAGAATGATAATATTGGTCATACAGCACATTTTGGTGGAGCAATTGGCGGCTATGTTATTACACTAATAAAATTACCTTCATTATTTGCAGATAATTTGTTGATGGTTATTTTATTAGCAATTCCAATCATAATTTTGTTTGGGATGGCCAAGCTCGGAAAATTATAATGGCATAACTTTTGAAATAAACATTAAAAAATAAACATTATGAAAAAATTAGCCTTAGTAGTATTAACGTTATTCGTAACTATGTCACACGCACAAGAACAAAAGCAAATTCCACAAGTAGCCGTTTCGGGTGAAGGAAAAATCAAAGTAAAACCAGATCAAGTTGTTGTAAACTTTGGAGTAGAAAATACTGGTAAAGATGCTCAAGAAGTAAAAAAGTTGAACGACGAAAAAATTGAGAATGTTTTAAAATTCATCAAGAAATTTGGAATTCCAGCTTCAGATTTTCAAACTACAAATGTTAGTTTAAACAGAAACTACGATTATGATAAGAAAAAATATAATTTTCAAGCATCGCAATCAATAACCATTACATTAAAGAATATTTCTAAATATGATGAACTAATGATGGGATTAGTTGATAACGGAATCAACAACATTAGTAATGTAGAATTTAAATCTACCGAAATTGAAAAATATAAATCAGACGCTAGAAAATTAGCTATGAAAGATGCTAAAAAGAAAGCTGAAGATTTTGTTTCTGTATTGGGACAAAAAGTTGGTAAAGCACTTTTAATAACAGATAATTCTCCTACTTATTATTCTCCTCAACCAATGTTTAAAGGAGCAATGTTGGAGATGAGTGCCGATGCAGGTGCGCCAAGAGAAACACTTGCTGTTGGTGAAATTGAAGTAATCATAAATGTAATGGTGAGTT
>NZ_DQDX01000076.1:0-202 GCF_003525665.1 Flavobacterium sp. | reverse complement strand
GAGTTTTGTATTAGAATAGTAAAAAAATAAAGCATAAAAAAGTCCAGATTTTGTCTGGACTTTTTTATTATTTAAAAGGACTAGCTGAGTTGATCCAGCGAAGCTACGCTTTGAAAATAATTAGAAATAAAAAAAACGCTCAAGAAATCTTGGCGTTTTTTTATTTCGAATTATTAATTCGTGGGGAGAGCAGGATTCGAAC
>NZ_DQDX01000070.1:10841-12788 GCF_003525665.1 Flavobacterium sp. | reverse complement strand
ATCTTAAAATTGATGATTCAAATTTATGAAACATAATTTAAAAAATCATAGTCTTTTTGGAGTAAAATTGATTAAAATTAAAATGTTGTAAATCATTCTTATCTGTTGATTTTATTATTGTTATAGTTATTTAAACTATTTTACATATCGAAATATTACCATATTTCTTTTTAGGCTATAAATAACGCTAAAAATCGGCATGTTTCCCATTTATTTTATAACATTTATTAGCTAGGATTTGTTTTGAATTCTTCTACCGTAAAGTAATTAGTTTCAGATTATTAAGGTAGTACTAATTCTACAGAAAAAAGTAAGAAAAAACCTAAATTAAAATGTTTTTAATCGGCTATTTTTTCCGTTCAACTAAAAATCCTTCAAATGTGTAGTAATCAGATTGTATTACTTTCAAAATAAAAAGCAAATCACCTAATTTAGTGACGTTTTAAAACCATTATTTTCTAATGTTTTTGTAACAAATTAGCCCCAAGCTACTTAATATTAACTCGAGATTTTATCTCAAAAACTAATGCTTTACCCCCAAAAGTAAGGCAATTGAAGAATTTTACGTTTGTAATTATCGATGACGACCATAAAAATAGGTTGAAAACTAAAGCCACGGCCGAAAGTTTTTCAAACCTACATTTTTTGGCTATGGCAGATAATTATGACGACGGAATTGATATTGTTTTAGAACATAATCCGGATGTTATTTTCCTAGAAATCGATCCGTTGGAGAAAGAATCCAATCTATCATTGGCTTTAATCAATGAGCTTTATCGTTATCTATCAAAAGTTCCAAAGGTTATCGTAACTACTAAAAACGATTCACTTTGCTTAAATGCCTTTAAATATGGCGTATTCGACTATTTAATCAATCCAATTGAAACTAAAGAAGTACGTAAAACCATTTTTAGGTTAGATAAAGAGTTAGAATCGAATACTGTGATTGCTCCAAAAACGCAGAATCCGGTTCAAGTTTCTAATGTTAATCCTGTAGAAATTCATGAAACTGTAGCAACTGATTCAGATGAAGTAGTTTTAAACGAACTTGTTGAAGAATCAATTTCTGAAGAGCTTATTGAAAATGATTTAATTACAGATGAATATTCAAATGATATTATCGAATCTGAAGAGGTAATTGCAGTAGTTGAAGATAAAAATACAGATGTTGAAGATAAATCTGTTACGTTACTTCAAACCGAAAACACTAAAGAAAAACCACTTATTATTTGTGTAAAATCTTATGGTGATTACCGTTACATAGAAGCAAAAGACATTTGTTACCTTCAAGCCGATAACAATTCTACGGATATTCACTTGAATACTGGCGAAATGATTACGGCATTCAAAACCTTAAAGCATTTTGAAGGATTGTTGACCTATCCGTTTGTTAGAATTCACAACAGTTACATCGTTAACATTGATTATGTGTCGAGAATTCATACTGGTAACGCCGTTTGCCATATTAAAAATACCACTACAAAACTTCCGTTTTCTAAATCTTACAAAGAAAACATCGATGCCATAATTGCTACAATCGCATCTGGTAATTACTTGGAGATATAGATTTTTGCTAAATAGCATACTTAAGTTCTACAGAAATTGTTTTTACCTTATAATTGTTTAGATAAATTTAATCTTTTTAATATGTTGTATTTAATAGCATCCTTTTGTATTTTAATCATAATATATTCATATTATGATTTATTTAATAATACATTATTGTCTAAAAGAGCTAGGACTAATTGGACTTTTGTGATAGTTATTATTCCTGTCGTTGGCTCACTAATTTATTTTGTTTACAAAAATTTCTACATGCGTAAGTGAAGATTTAGATTTTCTACAGTATTACTTCATGAAATTTAATAAGTAAATAGTAGATTTATACTAAATTTTGGCTCATTAAAGCATTAAAACAATCCCAATTGTTTTAATGCTTTTTTATTT
>NZ_DQDX01000070.1:10379-10725 GCF_003525665.1 Flavobacterium sp. | reverse complement strand
CGTTTATTAATATTTAGTTCATATAAAAAAAGCAATGTAAAACCACTAGTTTTTTAAAAACCTCCATTCACCCAGATTTGGTATTCATTCACTACCAAACAGCATCATTCTACATTATACAAAGGAAAGTATAGAATTAGAACTACATCAACGTAGTACTTTTACGACATGAGAGCCCCGAACAATTGATGTTAAGTCAATTGGCTTTAATATAAAGTCTAACAAAAAAACATTAACAAAAAAAACTAGAAGTCATGAAAAAATCATTAGTAATATTCAGCTTATTCTCTATGATGTTGGTATTAACATCTTTTACTACTCCAAATGAAATCGGAGGAAGAGGAAC
>NZ_DQDX01000070.1:3007-10105 GCF_003525665.1 Flavobacterium sp. | reverse complement strand
ACACAAAATTCTCAAGGTGAATAAAACAAAAATAAGCATTATATATATTAAACTATCATTATTGTAATGGTAGTTTTTTTTTTGAAAACACTTTTGTACTTTTGAAGAATATCAAAAAGCAAATTTTGAAATTTACATACTCACTATTCTTTATTTTACTTATCCTTGCATGTTCAAAAAATAAGGAGAAAATTGTTTCTGATAAAGTAACCTTAGATAGTATATCTTACTATTTGAGTATGTCTAAAGATGAGAAATCTAAATTTGAAGATAGAGTTGTTGCAAATGATAATGCTTTTCGATATAGTCAAGAACTAGACAATACTCAGAGAAATAGAGATACTTTGTTTACAATTCTTTTTCAATATTATAAGTTAAAAGACTGGAAAAATTTTGATAAATTGTCAAAAAATTTATTGTTAAAATCAATATCAAGTAATGATAGTCTTAATTTAGTAAAAGTATATCGTTATAAAGCGGGAAAATTTAAAAATACAGGTGTTTTTGATAGTTCATATTATTATTATCAAAAGGCAGAAAAAATCTATTTTAAACTTAATGATAAATTAAACTATGCAACTGTTCTGTTAAATAAAGGTATAGTTCAATCTATTGCAAGTGATTTTTTAGGAGCAGAACTATCTTTAATCAAAGCATATTCTATATTTAAAATGTCTGATGAAAATCAGCAACTATTCGAAACATTAAATCAATTAGGTGTTGTTTATATTGAATTAAAAGAATACGAAAATGCTGTAGAATACCATAATAAGGCATTAAATGTTGCTAAAATGATTGACGCTAAAAATAATGTCAACTTACAAGCAATTAGTTTAAATAATATTGGTTTTATTTATCAAAGTCAAAAAAAATATAGAAAAGCAATTTCAAATTATCAAAAGGCATTAATTGACAAAAATTTAATTAATGAAAACCCTGAACTTTATGCTAACTTGATCGATAATTTAGCTTACAGTAAATTGAAAATTGAAGACTATTCAGAACTTCCAGACATGTTTTTTTTAGCATTAAAAACACGTGATACCTTAAAACTTTTTTCCTCTTTAGTAGTAAGTAATCTTCATCTTTCAGAGTATTATCAGAAAAGGAATGACTCGCTGTCATCAAAAAAATACGGTGAATTAGCATTAAAAGCTGCAAGAACTTCTAAAAACCCAGTTGATTTAATAATTGCATTAAGACAATTATCTTTGACAGATAAAAAAAATTCTGTAAAATTATCAGCAGAATATACAAAATTGTCCGACAGTCTTCAAATTGCAGAACGAAACTCTAAAGATCGTTTTGCACGTATTCAATTGGAAACCGATGAACTTCGTCAAGAGAATTTTAATTTATTAGAAAAAAATAGAAACATTCTTAGCTACTTTTTTGGTACGGTATTTTTTATTGGGGTTCTTTTTTTAATGAAAAATCAGCGTTCACGCGCTCGTTTATTGGCGCTCAAGCAAGCCCAACAACAAGCCAATGAAGAAATTTACAGGTTAATTATTTCGCACCAAAACCAACTAGAACTTGGTAAAGATTTAGAGAAAAAACGATTGTCTAAAGAATTACACGATGGCGTTTTAGGAAGATTGTTTGGTTTAAGATTAAGTCTTGATGGTTTAAATAGTTTTGATGATGAACAAGCCAAGAAAGAACGATTGGAATATTTAAACGAACTCCAATTAATAGAACAAGATCTACGCGAAATATCGCATGAGTTAAGTAGAGAAACTTCGTTGCTAATCAATAACTTTGTTGCCATCATCAATAGCTTGATCGAGCAACAAGCCAAAGTAAATAATGCCAACATAAAAGTTATAATTAGCGAAAATATAGATTGGGATAAAATTTCTAATATTATAAAAATCAACTTATACCGTATTCTTCAAGAAGCATTGCAAAACATCAACAAACATGCTGGCGCCAAAAATGTATTGGTTCATTTTAGAAAAGACACTGAAGAGAATTTATTATTTAACATTGAAGACGACGGAAAAGGATTTGATACCAACATCAAGAAAAACAAAGGAATCGGAACCAAGAATATGGTATCTAGAGTACATCAATGTAATGGCTCAATTGATATTAAATCGGAAATTGGTAAAGGTTCGAAAATAATTATTATCTTTCCGCTTGAAAATTCAAACTTTAAAGTATAACGTATTATGTCCCAAAACATTAATATTTTAATTGTAGATGATCATCCTTTTATTATTATTGGCTATCAAAACGCCATTACGAGATTTCCTAATAAAAAGTACTCCTTTACAATTACCAAAGCCAGCGACTGCAAAACTGGTTATGAAGCCATAATGAATCCCGAAGGAACTGTTTTTGATATTGCACTACTTGATATCAGTATGCCAGTTTATGAGGAAAAAAACATGCAAACTGGCGAAGACTTAGCCAAACTTCTCAAACAAGTTTCTCCAGATTGCAAAACGGTGATACTTACTATGCACTCAGAAGGTTTAAAAGTTCAAAAAGTTATAGAAGAGATTGATCCACTCGGATTAATTATAAAAAATGACTTAACCTACGATAATATGATTTTGGCTTTGACTACAATTTTAAAAGGCGAACAATATTATAGCGACTCGGTTATAAATTACTTAAACCAAATGCAGAAAGAAAAAGTGTATGTCGATGTTTTCGATAAAAAAATTCTACACTTTATAAATAAAGGTGTTGTTGCAGAAGATGTTGCACTTTATATTCCGCTTTCATCAGCTTCTGTGCGAACTAGAGTAGAGAACATGAAAGAGCTTATTGGTAAAAAAGGTTGTACCAACGAAGAGTTAATAAAAGAAGCCAAAGAAAATGGCATGATGTTGAAATAAAAAAAATCCTCTTGAACGATAAATTTAAGAGGATTTTTTAGTTTTTTATTCTTCCAAAGCATTCCAACCACGAGCTTTCAGCGGAATTTTAGTATTGGCTCTTGTTATCAAATGCGTTCCTTCGCTTTCACCAACCATATGTCCGATAACGGTGAAATTTGGATTGGCTTTTATTTTATCAAAATCTTCCATAGCAATGGTAAACAATAATTCATAATCTTCTCCACCATTTATAGCAACAGTTGTTGAATCAATATTGAATTCCTCACAAACATTGATAAACTGCGGATCAACCGGAATTTTTTCTTCGTATAAATTACAACCTACTTTTGATTGCTTGCAGATATGAATAATTTCAGAAGATAATCCATCCGAAATATCAATCATGGATGTTGGTTTTACTTCTAATTTCGATAATAATTCTTTAATATCATGTCGCGCTTCTGGTCGTAATTGTCTTTCTATCAAATAAGTATAAGCATCTAAATCAGGTTGATTGTTTGGATTTACCTGAAACACTTGCTTTTCACGCTCCAAAACCTGCAATCCCATATAAGCGGAACCCAAATCGCCAGAAACTACTAACAAATCACCTTCTTTTGCGCCGCTTCTGTAAACAATTTCGTCTTCATTTGCTTCACCAATGGCTGTAATTGAGATAATCAAACCTTTTTGTGACGAAGTTGTGTCGCCACCAATAACATCAACATTGTAAAATTTAGAAGCTAATGAAATTCCGTCAAATAATTCTTCCAATGCTTCCAACGGAAAACGGTTAGAAACAGCAACCGAAACTGTAATTTGAGTTGCTTTAGCATTCATCGCACAAATATCAGAAACATTTACTACAACAGCTTTGTAACCCAAATGGCGTAATGGCATGTAAGCTAAATCAAAATGTACACCTTCAATCAGTAAATCAGTTGAAACGACTACTTTTTTATCTTTAAAATCTAAAACAGCAGCATCATCACCAATACTTTTTATAGTTGAGGTGTTTTTTACATCAAAATTTTTTGTCAAATGGTCTATCAATCCAAATTCGCCCAATTGCGAAAGTGATGTTCGTTGCGGATTTTTATCTTCTATCATGTTGCAAAGGTAAGAAAGATTAACGATTGCTGATTAACGATTTTTGATTTTTGAAATAATATTAACTACGTCAACGAGATTGGAATTTGGAATTTAAAACATTGGTATTTCTATACTGATTGGAATTTGGAATTTATTAATTTGGAATTTAAAAATTATGCACATAGAATTATCTAAAGATAAATTATATTTTAGTATTGGTGAAGTTGCCGAAGCATTTGGCGTGAATGCATCGTTGATTCGTTTTTGGGATAAGGAATTTGACATCTTGAAACCAAAGAAAAATGCTAAAGGAAATAGAATGTTTACGCAGGACGATGTGAAGAATTTGCAATTGATTTATCATTTGGTAAAAGAACGCGGATTTACACTGGAAGGTGCTAAGACGCATTTGAAAGAAGGTCAGAAAAAGACTTTGGATAAATATGATATTATTTCGAAATTAGAAGGAATAAAAGCTGAATTAACCAACATAAAAAACCATTTATAAAATGAATAGAGAAAAACTAATTTACGCAAGTTTTGCTGGTTCCTTTATTTTATCAATAATTGGAGCTTTGATTAAAATAATGCATTGGGGAAATGCAAGTGTTTTGTTAGGAATTGGAATTTTTGCTTTAGCAGTATTTGTATTTGCTGCTTTATATGAAATTTTCCAATCGAGCAGAATTAAAACCAGTGAAAAAATTATGTGGCTAGTAGGATTTTTAGCCTTAGGATGGTTTGCAGGTTTGGTATATCTTTTGCTAGGAAGAAAAAGAGTTGTAACAAATCGAGATTTTAAATTAAAACAAACATTATAAATCAATAAACAAAAATCAATAATAAACTTAAAAACAAATAGAAATTATGAGAAAATTTTTGCCTTGGATAATTTTAGCTGTAGTAGTATTATTTGGATACTTCTACTTTAAAGGAATTAATAATACAGCTGTAACTCTTGAACAAGATGTGAAGGAAAGTTGGGGTAATGTACAAACGTCTTACCAAAGAAGAAATGACCTTATTGGAAATTTAGTAAAAACAGTTCAAGGTGCTGCAGAATTTGAAAAAGGAACTTTAACTGCAGTTATTGAAGCACGTGCAAAAGCAACTTCTATGACTATTGATCCAACAAATATCACACCTGAACAATTAGCACAATTTAACCAAGTTCAAGGTGGAATGAGCAGTGCATTATCAAGATTATTGGTAACTGTAGAGCAATATCCTAGCTTGAAAGCCAATGAAAATTTCTTGAAGTTACAAGACGAATTGGCTAGTACAGAAAATCAAATTTTGACAGCAAGAACTCGTTACAACGAAGCAATTAAACCTTACAACAATCACGTGAAAGTGTTTCCAAATAGTATTTTTACTGGTTGGTTCGGATTTAAAGAAAAACCTTTCTTTGAGGCAGTTGTTGGTGCAGATAAAGCTCCAGATGTAGAATTTAACTTCGACAAAAAAGAAGCAAAATAATGTCTAAAGTAGAAGATTTTTTAACTAAAGCCGAAGAAGCTGAAGTCGTTGAAGCGATTCGATTGGCAGAAAAAAATACTTCTGGCGAAATTCGCGTACACTTAGAAAAAGAAACCTCCATTGCTCCTATTGAACGAGCAGTGGAAGTTTTCCATGAATTGGGAATGGACACAACCCAACTTAGAAATGGCGTTATCATTTATGTTGCTGTAAAAAGTAGAAAATTTGCTATTTATGGAGATCAAGGTATAAATGACAAAGTGGAAGACGATTTTTGGGATTGTACCAAAGACATCATGGTAAATCATTTTAAGACAGGAAATAACGTTCAGGCATTGGTTGAAGGAATTCATAATGCTGGCGAACAATTAAAAAAATATTTCCCATTTGACGAGAATGACGCTAACGAACTTTCTAATGAAATATCAAAAGGATAAATTTATGAAAATTCCAAATAAAAAAATTCCAAATTCCAAATGGATTTTCTATTTCTTTTTGACAATAACTGCACTGTTACAGTCTACTGCTTCTTTTGCACAATTCACAATTCCTCCCAAACCAGAATTTCAAACTTCGGTTTATGATTATGCCAAAGTTTTAAGCGATTCAGAAAAAGCACAATTAGAAAACAAATTAATTAAGTATTCTGATTCTACTACTACTCAGATTGTTGTAATTACTATCGAAAGTTTAAAAGGTGAAGATATTGGAATTCTTACCCCAAAATGGGGACAAACTTGGGGAATTGGTGGAAGTGAAAAAAATGATAATGGAGTAATCATACTTTTAGCCAAAGAAGAACGAAAGATTTGGATTTCGGCCGGTTATGGACTAGAAGATAGACTAACAGCTGGAATTGGTGGAGAAATTACTCGAAATATCATAATACCAGAATTTAAAGCTGGCAGTTATTACAATGGCTTAGATAAAGGTACAAATGCTATTTTTGATGTATTCAAAGGAAAATACAAAGGCAAACGAGTTGAGAGATCGGATGACGGTGGATTTTTACCAATCTTGGTTTTTATCGTTATTATCGTTGTTGTAATCATTATTGCGTCGAAAAACAAAGGCGGAAACTCTGGTGGAAATTTCGGAAGTGGCGCAAGCCTTCTTGACATTATTATTTTAAGTAATATGGGAAGAAGTAGCGGCGGTGGTTTTGGAGGTTCTTCTGGTGGCGGATTTGGCGGTGGTGGCGGATTCGGTGGCGGATTTGGCGGCGGCGGATTTTCTGGTGGTGGTTCTGGCGGCGATTGGTAATTTCTACAACAAAAAGTACTTTTTAAAAAGGTAAATAGAACATCATTATTTAAAATAAAACGAAAACTTAGAATATTGATAATATGATTTTAACAACTACAAATTCTATAGAAGATTATAAAATTTTAGAATATCTGGGCGTAATTTCAGGAACAGCAGCTAGTATGCAAAAAAACACATTGACTTTCAACATGCAAAAATACTATGAAGGAATAAGTGAAAGTATTGCTGAAGTAAAAGAACAAGCATTTGCAAAATTAAATGCCAATGCAGAAAAATTGAATGCAAACGCTATTGTAGGAATAAATGTTGAAATTGAACTTTCTAATAGTGCTATTATCATTGTAACCGTTACAGGAACTGCTGTTACCATTATTAAAAAATGATTAGCAATGTTATCGTATCGCAGTATCACTTGCTAGTAAAAACAATT
>NZ_DQDX01000070.1:0-2914 GCF_003525665.1 Flavobacterium sp. | reverse complement strand
ATTTTAAAAATAAAAAAAACGCCTTTCAAATCTGAAAGGCGTTTTGCTTTTTTACCAATTAAATCGGTTACTTGGTTTCTTTTCTTTAGCACCAAATTTTTCTAATTTGTACGTTAAAGAAAACATCACATAACGTCTAAGAACTATGTTTTCCTCATCTCTAATCGATGTTGCAGAGATTGTTCGTGTAGAACTTAAATTCTGATTTAAAACATCGTATACTTTAACTTTCGCCATTAATTTTTTCTCGAAAAAACTATAAGACAAACTGGTATTCCATAAATAGAAGTCTTTTTTAAATCCTTCAGCAATATTCGAATTGTAGGTATATCCAAAATCGTTTCCGAAAATCCAGTTCTTTGGCCAATAATTGGTTACTTGAACATTCACTTTGTGTGTAAAATTAGACGCTGAATTTACTACATAATTAGTGAAATTTGTTTTATTAAACGTATAACTGTATGTTGGATTTATTGTAAACAATTCGCCATATTCGTACGTGAAATTAACTCTAGGAGAAATTGATAATGTTTTTGAAGTAAACATTTCACCATCGGTAAAACCTTTAGATTCGTTTCCGTTATTATTAATTCTTAATCCGTATTTAAAAGTGTTTAAATCTTTTTTATAGGTTTTGTTCAAATACAATCCGAACCAATAATTACTTGTTCCCGATACATTTTCGTAGGTTGTAGTTCTTTTTCTATCGGCATTAAATGTAGTTGAAGAAACGACTTGACTTGTGTAGAAATTTCCTCCAGAGTAAAATCCGTAACCCGAACGAGTTGCGTAATCATAATTACTAAAATTCATATAAACACTATGGTATTTATTTAAATCTAAATTTTGATTACCAACAATGGTATTTAAAGGATTTGATAAATCTTCAATTGGTAAAACTTGCGTTGCCGATGGCATATCGTAATCATAATTATAACTCAACCAAACACTTTGGGCTTTTGTAAAACGATAATTAAAGCTAGCGTTTACAAAAGGTAATAAATAATCTTTAGACAAATTCGTTTTTACATCAAGGTAATCTGAATTATTGTCAAATTTTATGATGTTGGTTCCAAGATCAAAACTCACTCTAAACTTGCTTTTATTCCACTCAATTCCAGATCTTGGTGTTACTGTTTTTGTAGAAGAAGAAGTTCTCATAGTTAGGAAATCATTTTCCAAAGAATACTCATTGGCAATTCCATCAAAATCAAAAGTATTTAACTTTCTAATATTTTTATCCAATCGAACGTTTGTTCCAACTTTGACTTGAAGTGAATCAGTAATTGGCTCCGAATATTCAAATTCGGTATCTAAATTATCCGTTATATTATTGGTGATTCCGAGCTGATTTCTGGTATCATCGGGTTGCGTTCCTTGATAGAAAATAGTATTCGATTGAATTTTATTTTCATCTGTCGATTTATTATTTTCATTGTATGCAGAAATACTTAAAAAACGACCTTTTTTCTTAAATGATCTTGTAAAAGTAAGTCTGTTACTAAAATTATTTGAATCACTTTCACTAGAATTATCAGAAGTACTTTCGTTTAATAAAGCATCTACATTATCTCTCGAAATTTGTGATGAGTTACTTTTATAGGTTCCAGTTGCTTTAGAAAATTTTGGTTCAAAAACAATTGATGTTAATGAATCGATTTTATATTCTAATTCGAAATTTACATTGTGTCCAAATCGTTCATCTAAAGTTTTAGAAGTAGAATTTGTTGTAAAATTTCCAGAAGGCAATAAGTTGGTTTGATTTGTTCTGTTTAAATTTTCAGAATTTGTATTGGAGAAAAAATAACTTCCAGAAGATTCTAAGTCTTTCGCCCATTGATCTGAATAGTTGATTCCTAACATATTAGACCTAGTAATTCCAGAACCTCCACCAAAACGTCTACCGTTTATAGAAAAAGAACCATCACCACTCATCCATACACTACTCGATCGTCCGCCACCCATATTATCAAATATTTCATCCATAGAAAAACCTGTGGAATTGATATTATTGGCAGATGCGAGCACACTAATCTTGGTTTTATTTTTAAAATAATTGGCTAATCCTGAGCTTTCATACCGTTTATCGCTTCCGGCTCCAGCCATGACTTTTCCGAAGAAACCTTTGTTCTTTTTTTCGTCAATGGTTAAATTAATACTAGCATTATTGGAAGTTGCAGCCTGACCTGTTTTCTCTTCTTTAGTAGTTTTTGTATCAGAAACTTGAACTTTATTTATAATATCTGATGGTAAATTTTGAAGTGCTATTTTTCCGTCTTTATCAAAAAATGGTTTTCCGTTTACAAGAATTTGGTTTACTTCTTTTCCGTTTACTGTAATTTTTCCTTCGGCATCAATCTCAACGCCAGGTAATTGCTTAAGCAGCGATTCTACATTGGCATCTGGACGAACTTTAAAAGACGAAGCATTAAATTCTAAAGTATCTTTTTTAATTCTAATTGGTGGTGCTTCACTTTTAATAACAACTTCATCTAGATTTTTGGCTGCTTCTCTAAGTGCTATTACATCAAAATCTTGATCGGAAGAAACATCTTTTAAATTTACCTTATAATCTTCATAAGAAATAAACGATATTTTTAGATACACCGGCTTATCAACTTTCTTAATCTTGAAATTAAATTTACCAAATTTATCGGTAATTGTATAATCTACAACAGAAGAGTCTTTTACCGACGATAGGTAAACAGTTGCAGATTCAATAGGTAATTTAGTAGCATCATCAATTACTTTTCCTTTAAGAGTGATGGTATTCTGGCCAAATGAAAAAGTAAAAAATAGAAATGCAAGAACGGCGTAAATCGATTTTAACATAAAATTTTGATTAGTTTTTTGATAATAACTGCGAATTAAGAACTTTAGTATTAAAAGCTATAATTTCTTACAAAACTTTAAC
>NZ_DQDX01000071.1:16609-17016 GCF_003525665.1 Flavobacterium sp. | reverse complement strand
ATTCTGAAGAAGAAAGAGTAAAAAAGGCATACTTAAAATTTAAAATTTTAGTAGAAAAAGAGATTGAAAGTTTATCTTTCAAAGATAAGTATGAATGGTTAAAAGACTTGATTGACAACAAATTAAGCAAGCACTTTTTTGTCAGAATTGAAATAGAAAATCAAGAATTAGCATATGAAATTTTTGAAACAGTAAATGCAAAAGGTGTTGATTTAAGTGTTGCTGATTTAATAAAAAATCAAATATTTAAAAATGTAATAGGGCCTGATGAGAAATTTCTAGATAGTGCAAAAGAGAAATGGAAAAATATTTTAGACTTATTAGAAGGTGTTGAATTCTCATTAAAAGATTATCTAGGTTATTATTGGACATCTAAGTACGAATATATATCAGACAAAAAATTATAT
>NZ_DQDX01000071.1:11473-16555 GCF_003525665.1 Flavobacterium sp. | reverse complement strand
AAATTATATTCATCAATAAGAGATAAATTTAAATTAAATAAAAAAAATTGGGAAAATTTTTTAAATGATTTGGTTTTAAATGCTGAATATCTAAATTTAATCTTAAATGGTAGCTTTGATGATATTCTTCTCTTCTTCAAAAATGATAGAAGTGAAGCCATCAAAGTTTATAATAGTCTGAGAGTTTTGAGAAGCACCAAAGCAAAAACATGGATTATTTTATATTTATGTCTATTTAGAAATTTAGATTCACAAGAAAAGGAGACAAATATACCATTTCAGTTATCAAATAGGTGGGAGATAATTCAAAAGTTTACTTTTTTATATTTTCAGATTCTAAGTTTACCTGGAAATTGGTATTTTAAATTAGTCAGTGATTTTTGTAAAAAAATCGAAGATGGGGTAGAGAATAAAAAGCAGAAAAATCATTTTGTAGAAATTTTTACAAAAAATCTCTATGCAGAATTTAAAACAAAAATGCCAACTTTTGATAACTTTAATGATGGTTTTAAAACGATTGAATATAAAGAAGACCAAAAATCTAGAATTATTATTAGATATGTTTTAAACGAATTTGAGGAAAAAATTGGCGGGAATAAAAACGAAGGTTATAACGAAGAAAAGGTTAGTATTGAACATATTCTTCCAAGAGACCCAAGACAATGGAAAGTATCCAAAAAACTCATAAAACAATACGTAAACACTTTGGGAAATTTGACTATTATTAGTAAAGTTACAAATGGCAAATTAGAAAATAAAATAATTTCAGATAAAATAAAAATTATTAAAGAAAATGGTTCAACAATAAAATTAGTAAATGAATTAGTTGATAACATTGAGAATAAAGAATGGGATTTTGACAAAATAAGAACCGCAAAAGATTTCGAAGCTATTGAAAAAAGGTTAGATTATTTATCAAGAAAAGCTTATGAAATATGGAATGATGATTTAAAGAAAAAAATGGGCATTTAGATATGAATTACAATCCAAATGATAAAAACTCTATTATTGAGTATGCAAAAAAACTAAAAGGAAAATCTTTACGACAAGTTTGTAATCCAAATATTTTGGAGCACTCCTATTCTGGAAAAGGAAATTTTGGGCAAGTTTTAGAGAAATTTTATTTTGGTTATGAACCAAACTCTTTGGCAGAAGCAGATTTTGCTCAAATTGGAATGGAGCTAAAATCTTCTCCTTTAAAACAATTAAAAAACAATGAATATCGCTCTAAAGAGCGATTAGTTTTAAACATCATTAACTACGTTAATGTTGTTAACCAGCATTTTGAAAATAGTGATTTTGTTAAAAAGAATTCAAGTATTCTTTTAATTTTCTATTTACATCAAGCAGGTTTTGACATTTTAGATTACTTGATAAAACTTGTTGATGAATGGAGTTTTCCATCAACAGATTTAGAGATTATAAAAAAAGATTGGGAGCTAATTACAAAGAAAATTGCCGATGGAAAAGCACATGAACTTTCTGAAGGCGATACTTTTTACCTTGGCGCATGCACCAAAGGTGCAAATGCGTTGTCTGTAAGACAACAACCTTTTTCTGAAATTCCAGCAAAACAAAGAGCATACTCTTTTAAACAAGGTTACGTAAATCATATAATTGCGTCTATTGCAAATGAAAGCAAGGAGATTTACGGAAAATTAATTCCTAATGTTCAAGTTGCAAAAAAGCTAACAATTGAAGAAATAGTAATTTCCAAGTTTAAACCATTTTATGGCAAAACGGAACAAGAAATTGTCAAAATTCTGAAAATTGAAATCAATACAAAGGCAAAAAGTTTTTACGCAAATTTGACAAAAGCAATTCTTGGAATTGAACTTGATAAAGAAATTGAGGAATTCGAAAAAGCTGAAATTATTGTAAAAACAGTTCGTTTAAAAGAAAATGATTTGCCAAAAGAAGATATTTCTTTCCCAAATTTCAAGTATGAAGAAATTGTAAATCAAAATTGGGAAGATTCTGACTTTAAGGATATTTTAGAACATAAATTTCTATTTGTTTTCTTTCAATTTGAGAATGAAAAACTTGTTTTGAAGAAAGTTAAGTTTTGGAATATGCCATATTTAGACTTAATGGAAGTTGAAAAAGTATGGACAAAAACAAAACAAATAGTTTCAAAAGGCGAAATCATTAAAGAAATAAAGACAAATAAAAAAGGTAAAGAAATTCGTTTCACAAATTTTCCAAGCAAGAAATTTAGTCCAATTTCTCACGTTCGTCCTCACGCAACAAACGCTCTTGATACATATGAATTACCAAAAAAAGACAAATTGACAAAACTAAATGAATATACTAAACATTGCTTTTGGCTTAATAATACTTATGTTAGAGACCAAATTTATTTGAAATAATTAAAATCATCCTCTTTTCAACCAACCAGTAACACTCATTCTCCTCTCATTCGTCACCAAAACCTCATGCTCTAAATCGTGACTTTTAAAGAAAACCGTTTTGCCTTGTATTGGTGCAATCGTTTGGTTGTTGTGGTCTTGGTAAATCTTTAGTTCGCCGCCGTCTTTTAGTTCCCAATTGGCGTTTAAGTAACTAATCATCGAGAATTGGCGCTTGGCATCGTCTTCAAATTGGTCAAAATGTGGTCTGTAAAAACTACCCGATTCATACAACGAGTAGTGAAATTCGTAGCTTTTAATATTGGTAAAACAACTGCGGTTTAAGTGCGCCACAAAAGCATCAATTTTGGCAAAAAAAGCGTTTTCAAATTCGTTATTGTGCGCTTTATCCAACCAATAAATTTTGTCATTTCTAATTAAATCGTCTACAACCTTCTTGCCATCATTACCTACGCCAGCATTTTTCATCAATTTGCTGTCGTTCAATTGCAATAGATTTTCTTTTAAATGCTGACACAAGTCATCACTCAAAAAATCATCGGCAATTCCCACATTATTTTCAATAAAACTTGTAATCAAGGTTTTAAAACTCGCATCCATTTCACATTTGCACTCGATTAGACAAGCTTAGCAAGGTAGGCTTTTAAAAAGCGATAGCATTACATTTTAGATAATATAAACAACCCTTTTGGACAAACGCTGGTAGTTATTAAAACGCTCTGTAAATCTGAACTTGCCTGCATAATGCTTATTCGAAATATTGAAGACCTTTTGTGTACACTAAAACCACTTCGACAGGCTCAGTGTGACAATTCGTAATAAATTGAGTTCTGTAGAAAGATAAACTTCTAATTTTGCAAAAAAGCCAATCGAAAAAACTGCTGTCAGTCTGAGCCTGTCGAAGACCTTTTTAAAACTCAAACCACTTCGATATTTCGACTTAGCTCAATACAAGCAAGCTCAGTGTGACAATCCGGAGTAAATTATGTTCTGTAGAAAGATAAACTTATATTGTACAAAAAAG
Organism: Flavobacterium sp.; assembly: GCF_003525665.1. GTDB lineage: Bacteria > Bacteroidota > Bacteroidia > Flavobacteriales > Flavobacteriaceae > Flavobacterium. Next base: position 13,162 of record NZ_DQDX01000071.1, on the reverse strand, counting down.
CCAATTCAAAAACCTACTGTCAGTCTGAGCCTGTCGAAGACCTTATTTAAATCATATCAACAACTTAGTACTAATTTAATTCACAAATTCCATAAACTTTACACAAAAACAAACCTAAAATTGTATTTTTAATAAAAATTGATTTTTAACCCCAATTATTTTAGACTTAAAAACCATATTATTTAATTATTTTATAATTTTACCCCATAAATTTTAGGGTACAAACAAAATGAAATTAGAAAAACGTTGGATATCGGCTTTTATAATTATTACAATTGTAGCTATAACTGGTTTGTTTTGGAAACACCAAGCGCCAACAACCGATTTTAATGAGGCAAGCACTATCAATTTTGCCGATGTAGCTTGGTTACTAACCGCATCTTGCTTGGTTTTACTAATGACGCCAGGACTTTCTTTTTTCTATGGCGGAATGGTGGGCAAGAAAAACGTCATTTCTACCATGCTCAAAAGTTTTATTTGCCTTGGCGTTGTGAGTTTGCTTTGGGTAACCGTAGGTTTCAGTTTATCCTTCGGAAACCCAATAGGTCTAACCATCGACGGAACGCACTACGGAATAATAGGCAACCCATTTAATTATGCTTTTTTCGATCAAGTAGAACTTTTGCCTCACAAGTCGTTGGGTTCTACAATACCGTTTATTCTTTTTGCCCTTTTCCAAATGAAATTTGCTGTGATTACGCCTGCAATCATCACCGGCGCATTGGCCGAGCGCATTCGCTTTATCTCCTTTCTCCTATTTATTTGTTTGTTCACAGTTTGTATTTATGCTCCGTTATGTCACATGATTTGGCATCCTCACGGCCTTTTAGGTAGTTATTTCGGAGTTAAGGATTTCGCTGGAGGTACAGTGGTGCACATGAGCGCAGGTTTCGCAGCATTAGCTGGAGTTATTGTCTTGGGCAAACGAAAAAATAGCGAACACATTCCTACCAACATTCCGTTTGTATTATTAGGAACTGGATTGTTGTGGTTTGGTTGGTTCGGATTCAATGCTGGTTCGGCTTTGGCAGCAAATGCAACGGCGGCAATGGCATTTGCAACAACTACAATCGCATCGGCATCGGCAATGATGACTTGGGTTTTCTTCGATCGATTAAATGGACGAAAAGTTTCGGCACTTGGAGCTTGTATTGGTGCAGTTGTTGGATTGGTGGTCATTACGCCATCAGCAGGATTTGTAACGGTTCCGCAAAGTATTTTTTTCGGATTTATTGGCGCGATAGTTTCCAACAAAATGGTCTATTGGAAAAAGCTAAAGCAAATAGACGACACGCTAGACGTTTTTGCCTGCCATGGCGTTGGCGGAATTATGGGTATGATTCTAACAGCAATCTTCGCTCAAGGAGAAAATGCGAGTTTGCTTCACGGCGGATGGAGTGTTTTTGGTCACCACATGATAGCTTTGGTACTGGTTTCGGCTTTTACTTTTGGTGGTGCGTACTTACTTTTTAAAGTTACTAATTTTATAATTCCAATTCGTGTTACCGAAGAATCAGAAGATTTAGGTTTGGATTTATCGCAGCATGGTGAGAAGTTTTAGTTTTTTTGCCACAAAGACGCCAAGGCACTAAGGTTTTGTGTTTTAAAAATGCTAATTTTTGAAATTTAAAATTGACCAGAGGCTTTTACCGAACTGAGCGTAGCTAATCGATAACCTATGAAAAAATG
>NZ_DQDX01000071.1:9200-11224 GCF_003525665.1 Flavobacterium sp. | reverse complement strand
AAAATTGTATCGAGAACCCATGAAAAAATGACTTATCGTAAACCAAGTTCTCGATACATTTTTAATAAAATAGCTCGGTCGCAATTTTATAAAAAACACTCGAAGTGACGACTGGATAAATCAGAACTATAAGAAAGAAACACAGATTAAAGAAATTTTAAAAATTTATATAATTTCTCCAATCTGTGTTCAAAGAAAACTATGTTTTATAATACAAAGCGAAGCATCTTTTACTCACAAAATAAATCTATGTTTCTATGTGGTTAAAAAACTTTTGTGCCTTTTGTGATAAAAAATTCTTATTTTTATCAAAACTTTACCCATGAAAAAAATACTTTACTTTTTATTATTAGCTACAACATTTGCAACAGCACAAGACAAAAAAGACATTAATACAATGTTAGACAAGTGGCACAAAGCCGCAGCCGATGTTCAGTTTGACAACTACTTTAGCTACTTAACTGACGATTCTATGTACATTGGAACTGATGCTACAGAAAACTGGAACAAAACCCAATTTAAAGCCTTTGCAAAACCTTATTTCGATAAAGGTAGCGCATGGAGTTTCACCGCATTAGAACGAAATATCTATTTTTCTAAAGACGGAAAAACAGCTTGGTTCGATGAATTATTGAATACTCAAATGAAAATCTGTCGTGGTTCGGGTGTTTTGGTAAAAGTCAAAAACTCTTGGAAAATCAAACATTACGTGTTATCAATGACCGTTCCCAACGATAACTCTGATGAAGTTACAAAAATAAAAGCGCCTATTGAAGACGCTTTAATTAGTAAATTGAAGAAGTAATCAGTCGCAGTTTTCAGTTTTCAGTTTTCAGTTATAGCTGAATACTGCGACTGTAAACTGAAAACTATTTTTTAAGATTCTCCAACATCACTTTTGTCATCGAATCCATTTCAAAATCGTGTTTCCAACCCCAATCTTTTCTGGCGCTAGAATCGTCTATTGAAGCAGGCCAACTGTCGGCAATCTTCTGACGGAAATCGGGTTTGTATGAAATCGTAAAATCAGGAATGTGCTTTTTAATTTCGTCGGCAATTTCGGCTGGAGTAAAACTAATTCCGGACAAATTGTACGAAGAGCGAATCTTTACATCATCGGCATTGGCTTGCATAATTTCTACCGTTGCTCTAATGGCATCGTCCATGTACATCATTGGCAACTTCGTTTCTTCTGATAAAAAACATTCAAAAGTTCCGTTTTCTAATGCTTTGTGGTAAATATCTACAGCATAATCAGTCGTTCCGCCACCAGGTTCGGTTGTCCAACTTATCAAACCAGGATAACGAATACTTCGCACGTCGACACCGTATTGCTGATGGTAATATTCACACCATCTTTCACCAGTTTGTTTAGAAATTCCGTACACTGTAGAAGGTTCCATTATGGTATATTGTGGCGTATTGTCTCTTGGCGTTGTTGGTCCGAAAACCGCTATACTTGAAGGCCAAAATATCTTTTTTATCTTTCCGGCTTTCGCCAAATTCAATACATGAAATAACGAATTCATATTTAAATCCCATGCAAAAGCTGGATTTTTCTCAGCCGTAGCCGATAATAATGCCGCCATTAAATAGACATCTGTAATTTGATATTTCTCAATTAAATGCTCAATCTGATTGTAATCTAAAGCATTTACAACTTCAAATATTCCGTTGTTTACAATATCACTGTTTAGTTTTCTAATATCAGAAGCGATAACATTGTCGTTACCATAAATGCTTCTTAGCTTTGTAGTTAGCTCGGTTCCTATTTGGCCACAGGCACCAATAATTAATATTTTAGTAGTCATAGTTTGTTTGTTTGTGATACAAAGATAACGTTTTCGGAAGAAATTTATTCGAATTCAAAAATGCAAGCAATACAATTAACAAACAAATTTGAAAATCAATCAGCTAACGTCCAACATTTATAAAACCTTTCACAAAATCTCAAAACTAAACCAGTACTTTTGTATTTTTGTAATCCAAATGCAAATCGCACTATGAAATCGCCATTAACAACA
>NZ_DQDX01000071.1:8146-9180 GCF_003525665.1 Flavobacterium sp. | reverse complement strand
GTTACCGCTAAAAAATAAAATTGAAACATATGAAATTGAAATTGCTACTAGTCTCTCTTCTTTCTGTTCTTCTGTTTTCTTGTCAGGACGATGCCGCTCAACGCGAAATTGAACAACAAAAACAAGCCAAGAAAAGTGAAGCTATCTTTAACACCATCAGCAACGGTTGGATTTTTGACATTGCACCAGTTAATCCTGCTACGCAATCTAAAATTAACAGCTGGAACGAATGGCGTGTGTTTTTAAACGAAATCAATCAGAAACCTAAAAGTTCTATTGGTGCGTTTCAGAAAAAAGCAAAAGTACTTTCTCAAAAAGTCGTTGAATTAAACAATAACATTCCGGCAGAATTCAATAAACCACAAGTAAAAGCCAGAATTTCGGTGATTACTACCAAAGTAAAATCAATGGATTTGTTTATTCATTTGAATCAAATTCCAGATAATAAAGTAGTGAAATTAGTTGGTGAAATTAATATGGAAATCGAATATTTACAATTACAACTAGAAGAAATTGTAACTAGAAGTCAAATTCCAAGAGAAGAAGGCGAACCCGATTTAATTAAAATGAAAGATACGGCAAGAGCCATTCCATCTGCGCCAGAAGTTCCTGTTCAAGGACAAACTAAAGGTATTATAAATTCTAAATTGTTTCAAAAAAAGTAATCTTGAGTAAAAACACAGTAGTTTCTGTTTATCAAAAATCGGCTAAAGTTGCTCTTTTGGCCAATGAATTAAAACAACGCGATACTAAAATAAATGCTAGAGGTTTATTGGGTTCGGCGTTGTCATTTATTGTAAATGCTACTTTCGAAAAAAGTGATTTGCCTTTTCTTTTATTGTTCAACGACAAAGAAGAAGCAGCTTATTATTTAAACGATTTAGAGCAATTGATTAACGACCAAGATGTGCTTTTTTATCCTGGTTCGTACCGAAGACCTTACCAACTTGAAGATACTGATAACGCCAATATTTTATTGCGTGCCGAGGTTTTAAATCGAATTAATTCGCGTAAAAAACCTGCCATAATTGTTT
>NZ_DQDX01000071.1:901-7970 GCF_003525665.1 Flavobacterium sp. | reverse complement strand
CGTGGAATAGTCGATGTGTTTTCTTTTTCAAATGACAATCCGTATCGAATTGAGTTTTTTGGAAATGAAGTCGATTCCATTCGAAGTTTTGATGTAGAAACTCAGCTGTCCATCGAAAAACTAAAAAAGATTTCAATTATTCCGAATGTAGAAAATAAATTTTTTGAAGAAAATCGAGAAAGTTTCTTAGATTATATCGATCCAAAAACCGTTCTTTTCATTCAAAATACCGATTTACTTTCGCAACAATTAGACAAACTATTTGCAAAAGCAACCGAAGCATTTTCAAAACTTGACTCCACAATAAAACACGTTCAACCCGAAGGTTTATTTGTAGATCAGAAACAATTTCTTAGAAAAGCACTAAATTTTTCGGTGGTAGAATTAAGCAATTCGCCAACGTATAAAATCGATAAAACGATAGAATTTCATATTCATCCGCAACCTTCTTTCAACAAGCAATTTGATTTGTTGCTTAATAATTTGAACGAAAATCATTTCAACGGAATTAAAAATTATTTATTCTGTTCAAATGAAAATCAGGCGAATCGTTTTCATGATATTTTTGAAGATATTGATGGAGAAAATACCAAAAATCAAATTCCAAATTCCAATACTGAAGAAAATTCATCAACCTACAACCCAAAACCTACAACCCAAGACCTTTTAACGCAATACAATACCGTTGTTTTTCCATTGTTTCAAGGATTTATCGATGAGGAAAATCAGATTGCTTGTTACACCGATCATCAAATATTTGAAAGGTATCATAAATTTAGCATCAAAAACGGCTATTCTAAAAAGCAAACTATAACCTTAAAAGAACTGACATCCTTAACTGTTGGCGATTATGTAACGCACATCGATCACGGAATTGGTAAGTTTGGTGGATTGCAAAAAATTCAGGTAGAAGGCAAAACGCAAGAAGCCATAAAACTAGTTTACGCCGATAATGATATTGTGTATGTGAGTATTCATTCGCTGCATAAAATCTCAAAATACAACGGAAAAGACGGCGCACCACCAAAAATTTACAAGTTAGGAAGTGGCGCGTGGAAAGCGTTAAAACAAAAAACAAAAGCGCGTGTAAAACATATTGCGTTCAATTTAATTCAGCTTTATGCCAAGCGAAGATTGGAAAAAGGATTCGCTTGCGCACCAGACAGTTATTTGCAAAAAGAATTGGAAAGTTCGTTCATTTATGAAGATACGCCCGATCAAATTACCTCAACTCAAGACGTAAAAAATGACATGGAAACCGATCGCCCAATGGACCGATTGGTTTGTGGCGATGTTGGTTTTGGTAAAACTGAAGTTGCCATTCGTGCGGCATTCAAAGCTGTTGATAATGGTAAACAAGTGGCAGTTTTAGTTCCAACTACGATTTTGGCCTACCAACATTACAGAACTTTTTCTGAAAGATTGAAGGAAATGCCCGTTACAATTAGCTACTTAAACCGTTTTAGAACTGCAAAAGAAAAGGCACAAACTATAAAAGAATTATCCGAAGGAAAGCTTGATATTATTATTGGAACGCATCAATTAGTCAATAAAAATGTAGTTTTCAAAGATTTAGGCTTACTGATTATTGACGAGGAACAAAAATTTGGTGTAAACGTAAAAGATAAATTAAAGACAATTTCGGCCAATGTAGATACGTTGACTTTAACGGCAACTCCAATTCCGAGAACGTTGCAATTTTCGTTGATGGCAGCTCGAGATTTATCAGTAATTACAACGCCTCCACCAAATAGATATCCTATTGAAACTAATGTTGTTCGTTTTCATGAAGAGTTAATTCGTGATGCTATTTCGTATGAAATTCAGAGAAACGGACAAGTATTTTTCATCAATAATCGAATTGAAAACATCAAGGAAGTGGCTGGAATGATTCAGCGATTGGTTCCAGATGCAAGAGTTGGTGTTGGTCACGGACAATTGGATGGAAAAAAATTAGAAGAGTTAATGTTGGGTTTCATGAACGGAGAATTTGATGTTTTGGTAGCCACAACTATTATCGAAAGTGGTTTGGATGTACCAAATGCCAATACGATTTTCATCAATAATGCCAATAACTTTGGATTGTCTGATTTGCATCAAATGCGTGGTCGCGTTGGTAGAAGTAATAAAAAAGCGTTTTGTTATTTCATCACGCCACCGTATTCTGCGATGACGGATGATGCTAGAAAACGTATTCATGCTTTGGAACAATTCTCAGAACTCGGAAGTGGATTTAATATCGCCATGAAAGATTTAGAAATTCGTGGTGCTGGAGATTTGCTTGGTGGCGAACAAAGTGGTTTTATAAATGATATCGGATTTGATACTTATCAAAAAATCATGAACGAAGCTATTGACGAATTGAAGGAAAACGAATTCAAAGATTTGTATCCAACAGAGAACAATATCGAAACCAAAGAATATGTAAAAGATTTACAAATTGACACCGATTTTGAATTGCTTTTTCCAGACGAATACATCAATAGTATTACAGAACGTTTGAGTTTGTACAACGAATTGGCTTTGATAAAAGATGAAGAAGCGTTATTGAAATTCGAACAAAAATTAATTGACAGATTTGGAGCTTTACCAAAAGAAGCACTTGCATTATTGAACAGCATCAGAATAAAATGGAAAGCCAGCAGTATTGGAATTGAAAAATTATTGATGAAACAAGGAAAAATGATTGGTTATTTTGTAGGCGATCAACAAAGTGATTTTTACCAATCCAACCGTTTCTTGAAAATGGTTCAGTTTGTACAAATGAATAGTAATTTGTGTAAAATGAAAGAAAAAGAAACCAAAAACGGACTTAGATTATTGCTTACTTTTGACAATGTAAAATCAATTAACAAAGCATTAGAATTAATGAATCGAATATAATTTCTTGAAAATAAAACCAACAAAAAAGCCTTGTAAAAATATCTACAAGGCTTTTTTTATACTTAAAACTGAAATTTAGAATCCTAAACCAATTGTCATTGCTTTTGCTTGAACAGAAATATCTCTCACTTTAGTTGCTGCACCAGTTGTTAAATTGATAGAATAAACAGACGTTGTTCCACCAACTTTTAGTAAACCGTACGCAATACCGCTACTTCCGCCAATATCAAAACCGCTATCTGCATCCACATCAATACCTAAAGCTCCAACTGGAACCAAAGTACCAGCGTTTGGTGGATTTTGAGTGTATAACATATTGGTTTGTGAATCTATAACATACAAAACTGTAGATGTTGCACTTGCGACATTACTTGTATAAGCTGCGCCATTTACCATTGGTGATCCTGGATTTAAATTAGAATCTACTGCCGCAACTGTTCCTAAATCTGGGTGTAATCTTAAATTTTGACCCGAATCACTTACTAATCTAATTCTATCTACAGTTGGATTGAAATCGAATCCGAATGTTGTTCCAGAAAGAGCTGTTGAAAGTGTTGATCCAACTACTGCGGTTGCACCAGATGAAGTATTGATTGTTACAATTCTGCTTTGGTTTGTAATACCATATAATTGTCCTGTTGCTGGTCTAAAATCGATACCAACTATTGTCTCTCCTGAAGCTGTTCCTGTTATTGCAGAAACTGATGAAACTCCTGTTGTAGGATTGAATCTGAATAATTCATTTCCAGCAGTTATTGCATAAGCAACCGGATTTGTTTTAAATGCAATACTGATAATTTGTTGTGAAAACGTACCAATGTTTCTAGCTTTTCCATTTTCTAAACTTACTGAGTAAAGTGTTGAAACACTTGCATTATTAGTTACAGCTAAAGCTTGAGAATTATCTGGAGTAATATCAAAATCACCTAAACCTTCAAAATCTAAAGTTAAATCTCCAACAACTTGTAATGTTCCGTCATTTGGTGGCATTTGCATGTACAATTTATCGGTTTGAAAATCGATGTCATACATTACAGTTGAAGTAGCTCCAGCGATACTATTAGTGTACGCAACTGCTCCAACTCTTGCATTAGCAACTCCATTGATTGCACCATCGGTTGCAGCAACTGTTCCTAATTCTGGGTGAAGACGTAAATTTTGTCCCGATTCTGTAACTAATCTAATTCTATCTACTGTTGGATTAAAATTGATTGAAGCGTTTGCTCCAGCAATTGCCGGCGTGAAAGATGCTGTTCCTAATGCTGTTGCAAGACCGCTTTGTTCATTAATAAAATACAATCTGCTTGAAGAACCTAAACCATATAGTTGACCTGTTGCTGGTCTATAATCAATACTAATAATTTGGTCTCCAGCTGTTAATCCAGTAATTGGAGTAGTTGACATTGGAGTAGTTAAATTGGTAGAATTGTATTTTACAATAACATTATTGTTAGATAAAGCCGTGAAATTCACATTCGGAATTGGATCTGGTGGCGTAACAATTGGTGTATTATTATCATCATCACTACAAGACGTTATAGCAAAACAAAGTGAGGTTAAAATCGCTAGAGAAGCGAATCGATTAGTAAATTTAAATTTTTTCATTTGTAAATATTTTTTAGTTATGAAAGTAGTTACGCAGAAAAAAGATTTTTGGTTTTAAAAAAAAGCTCTTTATCAATTTTAAAAAAATTTGATAAAGAGCTTTTGGAGGAAAAGTACTTGAGTTTACTACTTTTTCAATATTTTGAAGTTCACTTCTTTGTTGTCATCAAATTTTAATTTGAAGAAATAAGTTCCGGTAGAATAGGCAGAAATATCAACATTTGTATTTAAATCATTTACATCATTTTGATATAATAATTGACCCATAATGTTGTAAACAGCAACCTGATTAATTTCTGATTTAGAATTTATAGAAACTGTTCCGTTAGTTGGATTTGGGAAATAAGTAAAATCAATTCCGTTAAATTCATTGTTTGATAAAGCGCTACAAGAAGTACTAGCAATCCATCCGTCATCGGTAACTCCGGCATCAGATAAAAAACGCATAGTTAAAGAACCATCGGCAGCCGTTGAAGTAAATGGACCAGGAATTGTTGTTCCTGTATATCCATTTGCAGCAAATGATGGAGCAGTAGTTGAATTACCATCATAAATGTATAGGTAATCATAATCTGTTTCTAAAGAAAATGCAGAGAAGGTTAAAGTCACTTTTTGTCCCGTAACATTAGGAGCAATCACTCTCACAAATTCTTGATTATCTGTATATTCACCAGAAGCTCCACCAGTATCTGTAATTGTAATTCCACTACAATAATTGGCTGATGTTGCAAAAATACTTTCTCTTCCACCAGCAGTAACACCTGATGGACAACTTGGTCTTATGCCTGCTTTATAATAAGTATTTGGTGTTAAATTGGTAACGTTGAAGGTATTGGTCGAGATTGAAATCCAATTATTAAAATTTGATGCAAATGCTTTTACAACACGTTGCCACGAAGTTGCTCCACCCGCATCTGCAAAACTTATCGTTGCTGTTGTATTTGTAATATTTGAAGGAGAAATAGTATCAACAAAATTTATACACGTATTAACACAATCAAAACTTAAACAAAAAACATTGTTTACTGCGTTTTGAATTGCGGTTCTCGGCTGTGGTCCAAATCCATTAGTAAAACTAATTCCTGAAGAAGTTAAATGGCAATAACTCATTATTGTTCCTCTAACAGCTGTTGTAGGAATTGTTGGTGGTGATGTAACACAACCACTTCCTTCCGATGTTCCGCCTCCAACTGGTCCACAATTATCAATGGCAGTATTGTTTCCGTTCCATGAACAAGAATGGGTGTGTCTTGAACCTAGTAAATGTCCGAATTCGTGAGTTAAAACCATTACTGTCCAAGAATAAGTTGGAACTGTGCTGAAACTAAAATTGACATCAGAATAACAGAAATTATCTTGAGTACACAATCCGTTAATTGTTACTGCAACGCCACCAAGTCCGCCTGGATCAATTCCCACTAACTGGCCAACATCTCCGTTAAAAACTGGCCTAACATCATTAAATTGGTATAAATAATCTCCAGATGAAGGTCCAGTATAAGGATCTTGCGTTGTCCAAATATACATCGATTTTAACGCTGTAGAAATTGCATCATTATTAAATAACGTTTGAACATTGTTAAAAACTGAGGTCATCCAATTGGTAGTTGTGGTTGTACTACTAGAGTTTGCGGTAAATACATCATAATCAATTTCAAAATACATTGTTACACATCTAGTTGTAGCAACATTTCTACTTTGATCACCTTTATTAGTTAAGTCCATCGGTTTTCCTTCGTCGTCTTTAAACGAACAGAAATTTTCAATTGGACCTTTGTAATTTGCATCTGAATAAACAACATAATCATTTACATTATTTGGTTTATCCAATTTACCAACAACTACATTAGAAAGCTCATTGGTAGATAAAATACCATTAAATTCGTTGTTAAAGAAGTTGAAAGAAGCAACAGATGTGTAATCACCTTTTACAATTCCGCGATAGTAAACACCTTTTTCGTAAGAGATATTCTTAAATTTATCGGTATCAATTTGAAAATCTTCAGTAAATAAATTCACTTTATAAAGACTAACCAAAACCGTGCTTCCATTATACGGAACAGACAATTCGATGAAGTCATATTTATTTGTTACAACATCATTTACAGCAATAAGGTTGATTTTTGCTAATGTTGCATTATCAACTGCTTTTACTACATCAACGCTAGAAATAGTTTGGTCTGGCGTTAAAGCAGAAATAGGTTGAAAATATTCTTTCGTTCGCTCATACTCTTTTACCTTTTTACCGATTTCGTTTTGTGAAAATCCGATAAAAGAAAAGAATAAAGAAAAAAGTAGTAGTAGTTTTTTCATAATGGTTTAATAGTAGGTTAATTATAACAGCCAAAAATAGTAAAAACGTTTCAATACTTAATAAGTTTAATAAATAGTTTATTAATCTCTTAAGAACTGTTTATTAAAAAGTTACCTAATTAATTACGTGTTTTTTAAAGTATAGGTTTTGTAATACTAGTTAAATTGCAATTTCGATAAAATTTTTAATCTGAAGTGCGACATGATTAACATCAACTCTATCTATAGGATGAATGGAATTTGGCTTAACATAAAACACTTTCTTCTC
>NZ_DQDX01000071.1:393-810 GCF_003525665.1 Flavobacterium sp. | reverse complement strand
CTTCTACATTAACCATAACGTCTTTTTCTCCAACTGAAATTAAAATCGGAACTTTAAATTCTTCATAATCAGATTCAATTATTGCCGAATTTTTAGATAGATTTAGAAATATTGAAGTTGTTTTTTTATCAAAATTTTCAAATGTAGCTTAAAGTAAAAGTGTTTTTTGCGTGATTTTGAATAGTTTTAAAAATAGTAAAATGCTTCTTCAATATGTTCAATACTAAAATCTTTAGCGTCTTTGTGGATAGCGATGATGTCAAACCGAACTTCAACATCTAAATCATTAGCAATAACATACTCATTTACTGCTTTTACTAAAAGTTGAATTTTCTTGGGTTTTACAAAATCTTGAGGCAATCCAAACTCAATTGACGAACGAGTTTTTACCTCAACAACCGCAAGTATGTTTTCTTT
>NZ_DQDX01000071.1:0-183 GCF_003525665.1 Flavobacterium sp. | reverse complement strand
AGTATGTTTTCTTTTTGGGCAATGATGTCGATTTCTGCTTTTTGAAAAACCCAATTGGTTTCTAGAATTTCATAGCCGTTTTGTTGCAGAAAATCTACAGCCAATTCTTCTCCGAATTTTCCTAAATCGTTGTGGTCTGCCATAATTTAAAAATCCAAAAATATAAATTCCAAATTCCAAAAA